>DAIQQI010000075.1:0-5611 GCA_036786925.1 Steroidobacteraceae bacterium | reverse complement strand
ATGCGCTGCAGTGGCAGCAACACTTCGGTGCCCTCGCCCGGCAGCCACGGATCCACCCCGGGATTGACGCGCGTGATTTCCTCGTAGCCCAGGCTGTACTGGCGGGCTATATCGATCAACGTGTCGCTGCGCTTGGTTTTTATGTACTTCAGCTCGCCGAACAGCGTTTCGCCAGCGGTATCCAGCTGCAACTCGGTTGCGGGCGCCACGGCGGCCGCAAGCAACGCGACCAGGCCCCACATGCAAGCAGACAATCGAATGAACATGTGGTGAATCTTACCACACGCCATAGTGCTAACAACCGCGCGGGTGATGCGCAGGATCAGGCGGTCAATGCAGCCTGCAGGATCCCCATCTCGGTCTTCGAGTCCGCAAGCAACTGGTCCAGCGTCGGGCGATCCAGCTGCATGCGCTCCGCCGCCGTGACGTTCTGCAGGTTCAGTTCCAGCGCGTCCGGGTACTCGTGCAGGCTCGCTAACAGCGCGCCCACTGCAAGAACATCCGTCAGGTCCGTTCCGCCCTCGTGAACCCGGGCGAGGTCTTCATAATCCCGGACCGCGTCCAGCACCGCGCCATCCAGGCCCCAGTTGCCAAGCAGGGCGTCGGTAATTGCAGGGCCCCATTCGCGTTCGATGCCCACGAATGCCGCGGCGTTGGTAAACAGCTGCGGATGCCTGACGGAGCGGGAGATGATGTACAACCTGCCAACGCCATGCAACAGGCCTGTTAGCAGCGCGGTGTCCGGATTGACCTTGGAGAAACGCTTGGCAAGGATGTGGCAGAACGCCGCTACCTTGTTGCTGCGCTGCCAATGCGCATGCAGCAATTCACGCACCGGCGCCAATGACTCGGCCTTGCGCATCTGCGCCATCGCAAACACCAGCGACGCGCTGCGTACCAGGTTGAAGCCGATCCTCGCAATCGCGGACTTGACGTCCAGTATCTTCTTGCCGGTGTGGTTGAGCGCCGCGGAATTAGCCATTTGCATGATGCGGGCCGCAAGCGCTGGTTCCGAGCTAACGAGGCGCTGGACTTTTTCGATGCTGACTTCCTCGTCGGTCAGGGCTTGCCGCACCTTGATCGCCGCATCCGGAAAGCTTGGCAGTTCAATCTGGCCTTTGGAAAGTTCCTCGGCCAGCATTTGCACGAACGCAAATGCCTCCTGGTCAACTGCGGATGCGGGTGCCGTCTGGATTTCTGGTTGTGCCATGTTCATCCACCCAGCGCTTCGCGGAGCGCGTGAATTTCCGTAGCCGATTCAGCCTGGATTTTCTCCAGTGCCTGGCGATCGAGGCCCAGTCTCTGGTCGATGCTGATTTCCTGCAGGTTTGCGTACAGCAGGTCGGGCTCATCCTTGAACGATGCAAACACATGGCCTGCGGCGAGCACGTCGGTCAGCGATCCAGAACCGCGAATCTCGCGGCTCCGGTCCTCGAACTGGTGGACCGCCTCGACGATTTCGGGCGCGATGCTCCAGCTTTCGAGCAGTGCCTTGGCAACGTTGCCATGCCAGTCGCGCACGATGTCGTTGTACACGACCGGATCGCCGAACAAGGCGGGAAAACTGCTGGCGCGGGTCAGGATGTACAGCTTGCCGACACTGTGCAGCAAGCCAGTCAGCATCGCCGTATCCGGCGCCACCCGTCCGCAGCGCTTGGCAATGACGAAGCCAAGCGCCGCAACCGTGATACTGCGCACCCAGATGACATTCAGATGCTTCTCGATGCTCTTGAATTGTTCCGCCTTGCGCAACTGGTTCATGGCGAAAGCGAGTGAGGCGCTGCGCAGCATGTCAAAGCCAAGCCGGGCAACCGCGTTGCGCAGGTCGCTGGCCTGCCGGCCGCTGGGATTCAACGCGGCCGAGTTAGCCATGGACATGATTTTCGCGGCCAGTGCCGGTTCGCCGCCAACCACCCGCACCACGCGCTCCGGGGAGACGCTGTCGTCAGCCAATACCCGTTGTACCCGCATGGCGATCGCGGGAAAGCTGGGCAGTTCGATCCTGGTGCTGGAAAGCTCCGCCGCGAGCGCCTTGACGAAGTCGAACGCCTCGGCGCTCGAACTGCGTTTGGCGGTTCCGGTCGGTTTGATGAATTCAGCCGGCTGCATCCATGAGTCCTCAGATATCCATGCCCGTTATCGGCCGGGGCTCGGCCATGCTTGATTCGCTGGCCGCTTTACTTATGCGACTTTGGTCACACTTGCTGCGCCGTTCGCGCGGCCATACAGTGCTAACAGCAGTTCCGCTTCGGCGGTGCGCAGCCCGCAATTGCGGACCAGGTCTTCGAGCCGGGCGCCCGATCGCGCCATGGATATTGCAGCGCTCTCCGCGCGCGCTGGTGGCGCCAGCAGACTGTGACGCGTATCCGCTGCCAGCATCGCGGCCAGCCGGTCGAGACGCTCGGCCAGCGCCTGCATGGCCGAATACTGCGCGTGCTGCAGCCTCTCGACGCGTTCCAGCGCGGTTTGCAGATCATTCAACTGTCGATTCCGCCGGGTCATTTGCCAGTTCCTGTGTGTCGCGCCGCCAAATTGACGCGCCAGGCTAGCGAAGCAGGAATCATGCCAAGCAGCTGCTCAGGGAGTCTGCGCCAGCCGCTGCGCGCCCCCGGTTTGCGTGGCGTCTGCCGCAGCCGGCGGGTTCGGTTGTGGCGAGCCATTCAGGATCAGGATCATCACGCGCCGGTTGGTATTGCGGCCTTCGGGGGTTTCGTTGGTCACGGTGGGCCGGTACTCCGCCAGCCCAAGCACTTCCAGGCGCACCGGATCGACGCCGTTGGTCGCGAGTACCCGCACCACACTCGCCGCGCGCGCAGCGGACAGCTCCCAGTTGCTGGGGAAGGCCGTGCTCTTGATCGGCAGATTGTCAGTATGTCCTTCGACGCGTATTGCATTGGGATAGTCGCGAAATACGTCGGCCAGACGCGTGATCACATCCACGGCGGTCGGCGACAGGGTCGCCGAGCCGCTCGCAAACAGCACGTCGGCTTTGATCTCGACCTCGACCGCGTATCGAGTGCGGCGTACTGTCACCAGGTCGTTAGCAACCAGGTTGGCGACCGACGCCTGCACGCTGTCGGCGATCTGACCCAGCCGCGACGCGGTGCTGCGGTCGACAACGCCGCCGCGGATCGGTCCGGTTTCGTTAGCTCGCCGGTATCCGGGCTGCCCAAGCTTGTTGACGAGATCGTCCTTGGCATTGAGGGGCACGGCCTCCAGCAGCTGCGGCGCACGGAGTTCGTCCTGTGTCAGCGACATCTCCAGATCCGCACCCGGGCCGAGGTCGCCGTCGCCGACCTGCACCGGTTCTATACTGGTCGGAGTGCCGCGAAAAGCCGCGTTGAGCGAGTCGGACAGAACCCGGTATTTGCCTTCGTTTACCGAGGACACCGCGTACATCACGACGAAGAAAGCCAGCAGCAATGTTACGAAGTCGCCATAGGGTATGGCCCAGGCCTGATGCAGAGACTCTTCTTCGCGTCGCTTTTTGCGGGCCATGTGACGTCAATCCACTAGTGATTGATGAAGCCCTGCAACTTCGATTCGATGGAGCGCGGATTCTCGCCCTGCGCGATCGACAGCATGCCCTCGACCGCCAGTTCGCGGTACTGGGTCTGCGAAGCAACCAGGGCCTTGAGCTTGGCCGCGGCCGGCAGAAAAAACAGGTTCGCAAGGCCAATGCCATACACGGTCGCGGTGAAGGCGGCTGCGATGCCGGCGCCCAGCTTGGTCGGATCTGAAAGGTTCTGCATCACCGACATCAGCCCGAGCACGGCGCCGATGATGCCCAGGGTCGGCGCGTAGATGCCCATACCCTCGAACACGCGCGCGCCGGCCTGGTCGGCATGCTCGCGCACCGATATCTCCACCTCCAGAATCTCGCGTATCTGATCCGGCTCGGACCCATCCACCACCAGTTGCAGGCCCTTGCGGACGAACGGATCCTTCTCGGTATCGATCATCGGCTCGAGACCTAACAGGCCTTGCTTGCGGGCGATATTGCTCCATTCGACGAACTTGGCGATCAGGCCCGCCGGATCCTGGGCCGGCGGCACGAAGATCCACTTGAACATCGACATGCCGTGCCGGAAGACCGGCAGCGGCGTATGGATGAAGATCGCGGCCAGCGTGCCCACGACCACGATCATGAATGCAGCCGTCGACAACAGCGCCTTGATGCCGGCGCCTTTCATGATCGAACCGACGAGCACGGCGGCGATCGCGAAAATGAAGCCGATTATTGTCAGGATATCCATGGCTAGCTAACAACAGTCATTCAGGCGGCGCTCCCCTGGTCGCGCCATGAACTCAAGCGAGCCTTGAGGCGCGTCAGCGCCTGGCCGTGCAGCTGGCAGACCCGGGACTCGGTCACCTTGAGGACCGCGCCGATCTCCTTCAGGTTGAGGTCGTCGCCGTAATAAAGCGACATGACCAGCTTTTCCCGTTCCGGGAGCTCGCCGATGGCCTGCGTCAGCTCAGTGCGAAAATTCTCATCGACGATGTCCGCAAACGGATCATTGCGGTGATCGTTGATTTCGCCCGTGGCAGTGTCATCGATATTGGTCATCTGGCAGGCGACCGTGTCCTGAATAATGCGGTGGTAATCGGCCAGATCGATGCCCATGCGGGTGGCGATCTCAGCGTCGCGCGCCTCGCGTCCCAGTTCCGCTTCCAGGTCGCGAATCGCCTTGGCGACTTCGCGCGACTTGCGATGCACTGAGCGCGGCGCCCAATCGAGCTTGCGCAACGCGTCTATCATCGCGCCGCGAATGCGAATGCCCGCATAGGTCTCGAAGCTGGCACCCCGGCCAGCCGTGAAATTTGCAGCTGCTTCCAATAAACCTAACATACCGGCCTGTATCAAATCGTCGACCTCGACGGACGCGGGCAAGCGGCCAGCCAGATGGTAGGCAATGCGCTTGACGAGCTCAGCATGGCGCATGACCAGCGCATCGGTGTCGCGCCGGCTCATGCCGGTTGCGGCATAGGCACCTAACGGGTTCATCTCACCACCTCCAGCCGGGGAGCCGCCCGCCGTACCAGCCGTTCCGCGAAGAATTCGATCTGCCCGCGCGGACCAGAGGGTACCGGCCAGTTATCGACCTTCTCCGCCAGCGACTTGAGCGCGCGCGACGCCCGGCAGGTCGGATAGGCATGCAAAACCGGGCGCTGTTCACGGTTCGAACGGCGCAGAATCGGGTCCTCGGGTATCTCGCCGGCGTATTCGAGGATTACGTCAAGAAAGCGCCCGGCCACGGTACTCATGGTCTGGAACAGGTGCTGTCCGTCGAGTTCCGGGCGGACCCGGTTGGCGAGGATCCGGAAGCGCTGGACGCCGTGCTCGCGCGCCAGGACCTTGATCAGCGCGTACGCATCCGTAATGGATGCCGGGTCATCGCACACCACGACCACGACTTGCTGGCTGGCCTGCGCCAGGCGCAACACACCTGGTGAAATCCCCGCCGCCGTGTCGATGATCAGCGTGTCCACCTCGGCCGACAGCGAGCTGAACGCCTGCACCAGTACGAGGTGACTGGTTTCATCCAGCGCAGCCATCTGGCTGATGCCCGATGCGGCCGGAACGATCGAGAATCCAAACGGTGTCTCGGTG
>DAIQQI010000074.1:0-11189 GCA_036786925.1 Steroidobacteraceae bacterium | reverse complement strand
TTGTTTTCCGTTGTTCATGTGCAGGCCCTTACAGGTTGTCGCCCATCATGTCGTCGTCGTCGCCCATGTCGTCACGACGATCGCGGCGCTCTTCGTCTTCGCCCTTCGCCATCGGCGAGGGTTCGGTCACGGCCGTTTCCATCTTGACCACGAGGTGCCGCAGCACCGCGTCGCTGAAGCGGAAGCCGCCTGTTAGCTCGGTGAGGGTCTTCTGGTCGGTTTCGATGTTGAACAGAAGATAGTGCGCCTTGTGGACCTTGGCGATCGGGAACGCCAGCTGGCGCCGGCCCCAGTCCTCAAAACGATGTACCTTGCCGCCGCTCTGGGCAACCATGCCCTGGTAGCGCTCGACCATGGCAGGGACTTGTTCGCTCTGGTCCGGATGGACCAGAACTACGATTTCATAGTGCCTCATGTGTGCTCCTTGTGGATTAAAGCCACCCCGCGAGGCTCGTGGGTGTGGCAAGGATCTGAATCGGGCGCGGAGGATAGCCGCAGCGCGTCGGCCGGGCAAGCCCAGCGGCCCGAAACCCGTGATTTTCCTGACATTTTCCCGGCCTGGCCGGTCAACTGCGCTGGCGGCGGGCCTCGTACAGCAGCATCCCTGCCGCCACCGACACGTTCAGGCTTTCCACCTGCCCGGTCATGGGCAACCTGACCAGCAGGTCGCAGGTGTCACGGGTCAGCTGCCGCAGGCCTGCGCCTTCCGCCCCCAGCACCAGTGCAATCCCGCCCTTGAGATCGACCTCGGACACGCGCTGCTTCGCCTCGGCATCGGCGCCGACAATCCACAGCCCTGCGTCCTTGAGCAGGCGCAAAGTGCGCGCCAGGTTGGTCACGCTCACCACCGGCGTGAACTCCGCGGCGCCAGCCGCAACCTTGCGCACCGTCGCATTCACTTGTACGGATCGATCCTTCGGCACCAGCACTGCCAGCGCGCCGCAGGCATTGGCGGTGCGCAGACAGGCGCCGAGATTGTGCGGATCCTGCACCCCGTCCAGCACCAGAATCAGCGGGTTCGTCGCCTCGGTCAGCGCGCTCAGCAAATCGTTCTCGCTGGTCGCGTTCAGTTTCAGAATTTCCGCCAGCACGCCCTGGTGCACGGCATCCTCGCCCAGCCATTGCGCGAACTCGCGCGGCTGCGCACGCTGCACCTTGATGCCGGCGGCTTGCGCCAGTTGCAGGATCTCGGCGACCGGCTGGTCGTCGCGCGCCGCGGCAATTCGCAGGCTGAGCACGCGGCCCGGATCGGCGCGCAACACACTGCGTACCGCGTGCAGGCCGAACACCATGTTGTTCTGCGGCCGGTTCATGCGCAGGACGTCAGGGCGCGAGGTCCAGGTCGATCAGGCCTTCGACCATGTTAGCCGCGGTGACGATGACGCGGATCCGGGAGCCGACGCGCAACTCATGGCCGCTGCGCCGCGCGACCCAGGCCTGGCCATGCTCGGCCATCAGGTAGTCGCCCTGGTCCCGCTGATCGAGCCGCAGCAGGCCATCGATCTGCAGCGCTGTCAGCTGCACAAAACAGCCGGATTCGGTCACGGTGGTAATCAGGCCTTCGAATGTCTGGCCGATGCGCTCGCGCAGGTAGCTGCATTTCAGGAACGCATCCACATAGCGATCGGCTTCCTCGGCGCGCCGCTCGAGCTGCGACAGGTCGACGCCGGCAATCATCAGCGGGGCTTCCTCCGGCGACGCTCCGCAAGGGTCCCTGGCATCCAGCATGGCGCGCAGGCGCCGGTGCACCACGAGATCGGGATAGCGCCGGATCGGCGAGGTGAAATGCGCGTACTCCTTGAGCGCCAGCCCGAAGTGCCCGATGTTAGGCACCTGGTACAGGGCCTGCTGCAGCGAACGCACGACCAGCGATTCCACCAGCGGCCTGAGGTCGCTCTTGCCCAGCCGTTCCGGGATCGCGCGCAAGTCAGCGGTAGTGGGCTCTTCCGGCAGCTGCACCCCGATACCTAACAAAGACAGCGTCGCGACCAGCTTCTCGATCTTCTCGGGATCCGGCTGGCCATGCACGCGGTACAGCGCCGGCTGGCCGGCCGCGAGCATTTCGCGCGCCACGGCGACGTTGGCGAGGATCATGCACTCCTCGATCAGCCGGTGCGCATCGTTGCGCGCGTATTGCGCGATGCCATGCACCCGTTCGTTGGCATCGAACTCGAAATTGATTTCGCTGCTGTCGAATTCCAGCGCGCCGCGCTTGCGGCGCAGTTTTTCGAGCAACCGGAACACCTCGACCAGCGGCTCCAGGGACTTGACCAGCGGGCCCAGCTGCCGGCGCGCGGCGGCTTCCTTCTCGAACAGCGCGGCATTGGCCAGCGTGTAGGTCAGCCGCGCCGCGCTGCGCATGATCGCGGGATAGACGCGCGTGCCCTGCAATTCGCCGCGCTTGTTGAGACGCATGTCGGCGACCAGACAGAGCCGGTCCACTTCCGGCGCCAGCGAACACAAGTGGTCGGAAAGCGCCGGCGGCAGCATCGGCAGCACGCGCCGCGGAAAATACACCGAGGTGCCGCGCAGCCGCGCCTCATCATCGAGCACGGTGCCGGGTCGCACGTAGTGGCTGACATCGGCGATCGCGACCAGCAGTCGATAGCCCTGCTCGCTGTGCTCGGCGTACACCGCATCGTCAAAATCGCGGGCGTCATCGCCGTCGATCGTGACCAGCGGCAACTCGCGCAAATCCACGCGATGCGTGTGGTCGCGCGGCTGCACCGCCGCACCGTGGCGCGCGGCTTCACGCAGCACGGCTTCCGGAAACTCATTTGGGAGGTTGAAGCGCGCCATCGCGGCAGCGTGCGCCATCGGCAGCGGGCGCTCGGGATCCAGCACTTCCGTGACGCGGGCGACTGCGCCCCGCCCCTCAGCCGCATAGCGCGTGATGGCCGCGATGACCCAGTCGCCGTTGCGGGCGCCATTGAGATCCGCGGGCGCTACCGCACAGCGCAGGTTGAGCCTGCGATCCGCCGCTTCGATGAGCACGCTGCGGCCCTGGGTCAGCACCGTACCCAGGAATTTCTTGACGCCGTGTTCGACGATTTCAATCATGCGGCCGGAATAACGGCCATCGCTTTCGCGACGCGTCGCAACCCGCACGCGATCGCCGGACATCAGCCCGGCCATCTCGCGATGCGGAAGAAAGACGCTGGTGGTCCAGTCGGATGAGCGCACGAAACCGAAGCCATCGCGGTGCGCGCTGACGGTGCCGGTGATTTCTCCAGGCAGGCTGGGTGCGGGTGATTTGCCGCCGCCGCGGGCCTGGCGGTGCTGCGGCGGCCGGCGGGTTGGTGAGTGGGAGTCGCGACGTTGCCGCGATGTTTGTTGCTGTCGTTTATTCAAAGTGTGTCTATTGTCGCCGATTCATTGGAATCGATGCTTTCTTTATATGGAATGGGAATTGAGGTGGCCTGCTAACAGGCGGGGTTGTGGCCCCGAGGGGCGACCAGGATCGGCAGTGCCAGGCCTGGCGCGGCCAACTGGGGATTGACAGGCCCGATATGGGGGCTGCCTCGCGAAATCGCAGGCCCTGCCGGCTGAAAGGCCCGTTTGTACTGCCGGATTGCCCGAAATCGGCATCCCCGCAGACGAAAATTGACAGGCCCCGGCCCGCTGCGTACATTGCGCCGCCCCCTGCCCGGGTGGCGGAATTGGTAGACGCACTAGCTTCAGGTGCTAGCGGTTAACACCGTGGAGGTTCGAGTCCTCTCCCGGGCACCAGAATTATCTTATATTTTAATAATTTATAATATTTTACTAACATTTTACTTACAGTTTTGCCTGCTAGGATTCAGCCTGTTAGGTCAGGGCGGTTCGATGCCGGGTCCGCAGCCAATAACGATTAACCGCCGCGCTCGTGCCGTCGATTTCTTGCCACCTTGTTAGGCCTGTTGCAAACGATCGAGATTGCCAATGAGAGCCTGACGGTCGATCGAGGGTCCCAAAATGCGGATGGGATGCAGAAACGAGCGTAGGCTAACTGAGACCGGCAACCTAACGGCTCGTCGATTTGCTCGACGTTGCCAGCAGCATAACTCGTCTCTCCAGCTCCGGCAACCTTGCCTGGCTGGCTGCGTCACCGCGCAGATGCCCGGCTAGCGCATCCAGAAAGTCTTTTGTCGCTATCAGTGCAGAAAATTTCTGCGCTAGATAGTCACGCAGATCCCGCTGGCTTGCGGAAACTTCATCCAGGAGCGATTCGCGTCCGTCTATCACGGTGACGATGTCTTCCAAATCGTGACTCGCAAGGAAGTCCGCGTTACCGCGACCCTCAAAGGCTTCCAGTTTCGTGGCGATGAATTCAGGTGCGCGAATGAGGCGAACAAGTCGCCCGCTTGGTAAGCTAACACCGACTGCAGTTTCGATTGCCAGCGGATACCAACGATTGTGAAAGCCGAGCACTCCAGGCCCTGATGGCATCAAATCCAGTACGATCCCTTCGCTGATCCATCGGCATATTGGCGCGTCCGGCGACGTATCACGCCGAAAACCGCGAACTTCGAGCTGAAACTCGACGCCGTGGTAGCCGCGAATGGTGGTCGCGCTGGTAACTACGTCCACGTCATCGGTTGCACGGCTCTGCTGGGCCCTTGCGACGGTAACCAACAAGTCAGTTGCACAACCACCTACAAAAACCAGCTCATCGCATAAATCCCCGAGTCGATAAGCTGTTAGTTCCACCATAGCGACATTGGGATTGTCCAACGTGAAAACGCGCGTCATGCCAAGCGCTCCTCGAGCATCCTTGCTGCCAATTTGCGTTCGCGCGCCTGCCCGGCACGCAGTGCATCGAACAGCGCAAGCATTTCATAGAGCTTCGGGTCTGCGGCCGCTGCGAGCGGTAGATTTTCATACAGCGGCAATAACGCTTCGCCGCGCGTCGGACCTTGCGCATGCGGCCACACCCAGGCCGCTTCCGCTGACGCCTGCACTCTGCTCCTCAGTGGGGGAGCGGAGTGCGCCGTCTCGAAGCCAATCGTCATTTCGCCACGGACAGGCGGGTACGCGTAGGGCGCGCCGTGCAATACAAACGAGCGTAGTGCCGGCACGATCGGGCGCACGGTGTTAGCACGCTTGACCACGAGCTTCGCGGCCTGCAGCCGTTGGATCGCGGCATGTGCCTCGAACGGCGAAAGGTGCATGGACTGACCCAGTGCTGCGTAAGCGAATTTCGCGCCTTGCAGGCTCACCAGTTTGAGGGCCACCGCCAAGTCCTGCGGCTTTAGAACCCACTGGCGTCCGCTGGTGCGGCGCATGGCGGCAGATTGGGGCTTGGTGGCCGGATCTCTCATATGCTGTATGCATATAGCATATATGCGGTTACCGTCAAGCTCCAATTACGCAATCGTGGTGACGACCGACACACAAATGTAAAGTCCTGCCACATTGGTGTCGTTAGACGCCCGCTTCTCTCGGATTGCAGTCTCCGAGAAAGGCCGGCGCCGTTCTAAAGCAGCCAACGAGTCCTAAGGGGTAAATTAGCGGGTAATTTGCAACTGATGCTTGAAAAAACCTATTTCCCCCGATGATTTTCTCCGAGTTGGAGTCCTCTCCCGGGCACCATGAATATTCGTAGTGTCATGCCGAATATTCATGGGGCGCGGATTGGCGAAACCTTGACTACCTACGCACACGTTTAACATTGGCGCGCAAGAACTCGCTGTACGCCGATTCATTGAGGGTACCAGCGGCAAAATCCAGTACCGCCTGCGCAGCCGCCTCTTCCGTCGCGTTAAACCGAAATTCATTGAGCTCGAGAAATAATACGCCGATCACGAAGCCGGTTCGTTTGTTGCCATCGATGAACGGATGATTTTTCACAATGCCGGCGGTGTACATTGCAGCAAGCACGGCGATGTCAGCACTGCCGTAAGCCAAGTGATTCTGCGGTCGCGCGAGTCCCGAGCGAAGCAGCGATTCATCGCGAATGCCTTCAGCGCCGCCGTGCTCGACCAACTGACGATCATGAATGGCCAGCACGACCGCTTCGTCGATCCAGACCGGTTGTTTCATTTCGACAGGACGTGAAGCGTATTCCTGTAACGCGACATGATGTCCTCAGCCTTCGTGATCTTCGTCTCGAAGGCGGGATCATATGGAGTCAAGCGATAGGTGTTATTTGGGCCTTCGACCAGGAATAGCTCTTCGCCTTCGCCGGTGCGCAGACGACTTATGACTTCCTTCGGAAGCACCAGACCGAGCGAATTGCCGACCTTCCGCACTTTCAAACTGACCATAACGGCCTCAAATTTCCTGTTACCACAATAGTAATAACATTTTAGTCGAAGTCAAGGCAAGAAGCGCACTTCTTGCCCACGCCACTACCTGAACCGCCTACAGGCGCCATTGACCCCGATATTTCAAGTACCTGGCCACGTTCTTTGCAGCTTAGTCCGCACAAATTTCCGCTGGTTGCTGGCTTGTTAGGACGCGGCATTCGAAAGGCTGTTATGTATTGACAATAGCTACACAAACCAATACTCTTTTGTATAGCTATTGTGTATCCCAGCGAGGCCCGAACCATGCGTGACGCCGCCATCAATCTTCGTGCCCGTCCGGAGCAGAGGGACATCATCGATCAGGCCGCGCAGCTGCTCGGCAAGAACCGATCGGATTTCATGCTGGAGGCTGCCTGCGATAGAGCGCGGTCGGTTCTCCTCGACCAGGTTTTTTTCCAGCTGGACGCCGCAAAGTTCCGTGAGTTTACCAAGCTACTGGACGCTCCTGCCGCCGCCAACCAGGGTCTTGAACGCCTGATGGCGGTTCGTCCTGTCTGGTCGCGCAAAACTGCCAAGAGCTGACATTGCGTCTCGGACCGCCGGAACCGTTGACCGCGTCGCATCTGTTAGCCGATTTCGACTGCGGCGAATCCATACTGGATGAGTGGCTCAGACGTCGGGCGTTAGCCAATCAGGCAAGCGGGGCGAGCCGAACTTTTGTGGTCCCTGACGAAAATGGCCGCGTGTTTGGTTACTATGCGATGGCGGCCGGCGCTGTATCCCACGATCGGGCAACACCTAAGACGCGACGCAATATGCCGGACCCGGTACCTGTCATGGTACTCGGGCGCCTTGCGGTAGATCAAAGTGCAAAAGGACTTCGGCTCGGCGCTTCGTTGCTGCAGGACGCCGCCAAGCGTGCCCTGGCTGTTGCCAAAAATGCCGGCGTACGCGCGTTATTGGTTCATGCGCTTCACGATCGTGCTCGGCAGTTTTACCAGCACTATGGGTTCGAGACTTCGCCGATGCATCCATTGACGCTAATGCTTCGCCTACCGGCGGACCGCTAGAACACTCCCCCCCAAAGTGCATATGGGCTGAGTTCGGGCTCGATACACTGCGGAAGATCCCAGTGGGTAATCCAGCGGGTAAATTGCGGTCTGCTTTCACCAAACGCTTTTTTTCTCGATTTTTTCGCAGAGTTCGAGTCCTCTCTCAGGGACCATTTACCCCATATTTCAAAGTATTGCGCGCGTTCTCTCGCGTCTTAGCCTCTTGAATTACGCCGTGAGTTTTCGCATGGCGGGTGCCTCAGGTTCGATTCCCGACCACCGCCTTGAATACCTGGCCCAGCGCACCGGGCACGCTGACAACGGGTAGACGAAAAATAGTGACTGCGGCGGATGATACGAATCCGCCGCCGATTGCACGTTCCCCTGTCAGGAGGTGCAATCATGCATACAAAATTCAGAAATCTTGGTTGTTTGTTGTTATCGGGACTCGCGTTGACCGTGCCTCCGTCGCAAGCGGCTGGCTCCGCCACAACTGCCGTCCAGCCGCAGCCAGCCGCGCGAGCGGTGGTGTGCATCACGCCGCCCGCAGCACAACTTGGCCAGGGCAATAATTCAGCGGTCGATGTGAGCGAGCCGGTGCGCACGACCCTTGGCACGTACATGGCCGGGCCGGCGGTCGAGCTGGTGCGCCTCACCGCCCGCATACCGGTGCAAATACAGGCGGAGGCGGCCAACCTGTCCTGCGGCTACGTTTTGCAATCGTCGGTCACTCACAAGAAAGGTGGTGGCGGGTTCCTGAAGAATCTCGCGCCGCTGGCAGGCATGCTGCCGATGTTAGGTGGGATGGGCGGAATGAGCGGTGACATGGCCGGATCGATGGCAGGATCGATGGCGGCATCTGCCATCTCAAACGCCGCGACAACTGCGGCCGCACAGTCCATGCAGAACGATGTCATGGCCGCCATGACCGGCGCACAGCAGTCGAACGTAAAAAAGGGTGACACCATCATCGTCGAATACGCGCTAACTCCGCTGGGTGCGGCGCAACCGCTCAAGAAAGCGAAGTTTGATCGCAGGGCAAAACAGGACGGCGAAGACCTGCTGAGCCCGCTGCTTGAACAGGTGGCCAGCGAAGTCGTCACGTTAGTCGTTGGGCGTTAACGGCCCGCACAGGAGGCGCTCATGAAATCCAGCTCGTTACGACACGTCGCCTGCTTGTTGTTCGCCGGGTATTTCGCGCTTAATGTCGCGAGCGCGCAAACCGTTCCAAACCCGGCGTCTTTGTTAGGAGGCGGACTGGCAGAGCCGGCACCGCTGCGCCCGGGCGACGCACTGATGACGTGTAAACAGATTGCCAGGGAAATGGGGTCAATTATGCGCGCGCGCAACGTGCGCCTCGGTGCAAATGGCATGCCGAGCGACCTTTGCAACACAGCGCGTCCCGCGGCTCGGATGGGCGCACCAAATGGCGCGATGTTGGCGCAACTCGGCGGCGCGATGCGCGCCATGAACGATCCGCGATTGATGCGGCTATCCCAGCTGGCACAGGAAAAAAGTTGCGCCAACCAGGAACCGGACCCGACGCCGACCGACGATTGCGGCAGCGGGTCCGGTCCGGGCAATGCGGCGCCCCTGCCCGATCCATTTGCCCGCGCCAAGCCATCCAAGGCGCCGACGCCGACGGCTCCGAACAGCGCCGCAAAGCCCAAGGCCGCGGCGCCGGCTGTTGCCCCGCCATCGTCCAACACCGATCCCTTTCGGCCGCGCTGAGCGGGTCGCCCACGCCAGGTAACCAAGCTAGGCTACGATGAAGTCGCATGTCACAATGCCACCGAGGTACACCTCACGTGGCAGCGACCGAAGACGATATCACGCGCCTGCTCGGCGACTGGCGCAGCGGCGTCCCCGGGGCCTTCGATCAGCTCTTTCCGCTGCTGTACCCGACATTGAAACGCCTTGCTGGCCGCCAGTTGCGCAGCGAACGTGCCGGCCACACATTGCAAACCACGGCATTGGTGCACGAAGCATTCCTCGAGTTGTTAGGCCAGCAGCAGGCATATTTCGAGAACCGCGCGCACTTTCTGGCGGTGGCGGCGTTCGTCATGCGGCGAATCCTCACCGAGCATGCGCGCGCCCACAACGCCCAGAAGCGAGGCGCTGGTCAGATTGCGGTGACACTCGATGACGACCTGGCCGACAACACGGCAGCGCTGGCCGACATCAGTGCGGTCGACGAGGCAATCACCGGCCTGGAACATGTCGATCCGCGCGCGGCGCAGGTGGTGGTGCTGCGGTTTTTTGGTGGCCTGTCCCATGAAGACACGGCCACGGCGCTCGGCATTTCGACGATCACCGTCAAACGCGACTGGGCGACGGCACGCGCATGGTTAGTGCGCGAGCTCGAGCCTCGGTGAAAGACACCACGCCGTGGCTGGTCGTCAAAGAGGAACTTTCGCGCCTGCTGGAAATGCCGTCCGCGCAGCGCAACACTGCCCTCGAAGGTCTGCGGGCCAGGCAACCGGATCTTGCGAACGAACTGAGTGAATTGCTTGCGGCAGCCGATCGATCCGAATCGTTCCTCGAAATTCCAGCCTGGGAGCGAATATCGGTAGCGCCACGGGAACCGGCGCTACCGCCTGACACCATCGGTCCCTGGCGCATCGAGGCCGAGATCGGTCGCGGCGGTATGGGCAGCGTGTACCGCGCGCGCCGCATCGACGGCCAGTTCGAGCAGGTGGTCGCGATCAAGATCGCGCAACGCGACCTCGCCTCTGACCTGCTGCGGCGGCGCTTTCTGTCAGAACGACGGATTCTGGCCTCGCTCGAACACCCGAATATTGCGCGGCTGATCGACGGCGGCACAACGACCGATGGCGTGCCGTATCTGGCGCTTGAATATGTCGACGGCGAACCGATTGACCGCTACTGCAACGCGCACGCACTACCGATCGTCGCACGGCTCGAACTGTTCCGTCGGGTTTGCGATGCGGTGAACTTCGCGCACCAGAAACTGGTCCTGCATCGCGATATCAAGGCCGCCAATGTCCTTATCGATGCGCATGGTGCGCCCAAGCTGCTCGATTTCGGTATCGCCAAGCTGTTAGGCCCCGAGGATACTGTGGATGGCCTCACGCGCCATGGTTTCGCGCGGCCGCTGACCCCCGAGTGGGCAAGCCCCGAACAATTACGTGGCGAAACGCTCTCGACCGCCGCGGACGTGTACTCGCTGGGCGTATTGCTGTTCGTACTGTTAGCGGGCGAACGGCCGCATAAATATTCCGAAAATGCGCCTGAGGTTCTGGCGGCACGCATCGAAGCTGCGAGTCGCGTGTCCGTGACGGCCGCGGCGCGGCGAGCGGCACCGCCCGGGATCGAAGTCAGCCGCCTGCGGGGTGATCTCGAGCACATCGTCGCGAAGGCGCTGGCTGCTGAGCCTCGGCAGCGTTACGTGAGTGCCGCGGCACTCGCGGATGACATCACCCGCTACCTGAGCGGCCGCACGGTCGATGCCCATCCGCCCGCATTGGGCTATCGCATTGGCAAAATCCTGCGGCGCAATCGCGCTGCGACCATCGCAGTCGCGCTAGCAACCGTGGGTCTTATCGCGGCCAGCGGTTTCAGTCTGCGTCAGGCGGCGCTCGCGGAACGCGCGCGCGAGCGCGCCACGCGGCGCTTCGAGGATGTTCGCCGCCTGGCCAACGTCGTGTTGTTTGATCTGACAGATGCGCTGGCGAATGTCTCAGGAGCGCTGCAGGCGCGCCAGCTGCTGGTGGAAAACGGCCTGCGCTATCTCGACAGTCTCGCCCGCGAAGCCAGCGGCGATGCGTCCCTGCAGCTTGAGCTGGCCAAAGCCTACGAACGCATCGCAGAGTTGCAGGGTATGCCCGGCTGGCCGAGCGATGGCCGCAGCGGCGATGCTCGCGTGAGTCTCGAGCGCGCGCTCGCGTTG
>DAIQQI010000073.1:0-11200 GCA_036786925.1 Steroidobacteraceae bacterium | reverse complement strand
ATGACCGTGACCAGGCTTTCGGACGCGGCCGCGTTATCACCACGACGCAAATGCAATTCGCCCAGATATCTGACGGTATCGCGCCGCCGGGAGATGGCCAGCGCGGCACGCAGGTCGGACTCGGCACGCACCAGGTCGTTCGTGCGCAGCATCGCACAACCGCGATGGGTCAACACGGCGGCCAGGTCGGCGTCTGGCGCCTTTAGTGCCCGATCGAAAAACCGCACCGCCTGGGCATAGTCAGCTCTGGCGAGGTAGACCTGCCCCATGCCATCCAGCGTGCGCGCTCGCTGCGGGTCCGCGGCCATGACGGATGCGAAGATCGCCGACGCCGCATCGATCTTATCGTGCTGAAGATAGAGATTGCCCAGGCGCTCGGCGATTCGCAGGTCGCGCGGATCGGCCGCGCGCGCCATCTCGAAGGCCTTCTCGGCCAGGGCGCCATTGTTGCGGCTCTCTTCGATGGCGCCGATCTTGGCGAGCGTCGCTGCCACCGGTGCGGTCTTTTGCATCGACGAAACATAGTAATAAACCGCGCGGTCCAGCTCACCGGCCTGCCACGCCGCATCGCCGCGCCTGACGAGCGCCGCGATTGCCTGTTCGTCCGATGGAGTCGCCGGCGCACTGGTCTTCTTGCCGCGATCCGGACTCGCTTCCACACGTGTGGAAGCGCAGCCGCCCGCCTGAGCGGCGAACGCGGCGACTACCAGTGCAACCAGCGATCTATTTGCCTGCGGAAGCACCAAGCACCGCTGCAAGTCGTATCACAGCCGGGCCTACGGCTACGACGAAGAACGACGGAAAAAGACAAAATACGAGTGGAAATATCAACTTGGTCCCAATCATGGCGGCGGCCTCTTCCGCGCGTTGCATGCGGCGGTCGCGAAAGTCCTCTGAATACACTCGCAATGCGTCAGCGATGCCAGTACCAAAGCGCAAGGTTTGCGCCAGCAGGCTGACAAGACCGCGAATGTCATCGAGACCCGTGCGTGTCGCGAGCGCGCGTAACGCCGTTTCCCGTTCGACGCCGGCGCGCATTTGCGCGGTGACCTGCGCGATCTCACTGCCGAGTTCCGGGTGACTGACTTCCAACTCGTCGGCCACTCGTTGCAAGGCTTGCGCCAGCCCGAGCCCGGACTCGACACAGACGGTCAGCAAATCTAACGCATCGGGAAAGCCGTTTCGCAATAGTCTGTGGCGATGCGCTACTTTGCGATCCAACCACATGCTGGGCAAGACCATACCGACGAAAACGGCTGCAATCGCAAAAAAAGCGATTCTGCCAGTACTGATATTGGTCAGAAAATACGCGGTCGCGAGCCAGCACACGGCCAGGACAACCGCGAGCGCGAGTTTCGCCGCATAAAACGCGCTCACCGCCGACGGCGAGCGGTATCCTGCGAATAGCAGGCGCTCCTGGGTGGTTACGCGCTCCGCCCCCTGCGGCAACACAAAGCGTTCGATGGGCTTCAGGTGCAGCGCAACGCGTTGTGCAAGGCTCAAATCCGTACTCAGCCCGCCGCCGCCCGTAATCTCGCCGAGACGCCGCTGCGCCGGGCCGAATTTGCGGTCTAACACCGACGCAACTCCCCAGAACAACAGCATCACCGCGGCCGCCGCAGCGATCACTGCCAGCGTTGCCATCGAGACGTCAGGGTCAATTATCATACGGCGCAGTTCGTCCAGCACAACTCTAGACCTCGATCCTGATTATGCGGCGAATCCATAACACGCCCAGCAATGCAAGCGTGCATGCTACATAAATAAGCTTGTGTCCCGTCGGGTTGGTCAGCAGCACCGGCAGATACTGCGGCGACGAGATTGACAGCATCCCGACAAGCCCAACGGGCACCAGCGACAGCACCCAGGCGGAAAGCCGGCCCTCCGCGGACAACGTTTGCACTTTGCGATCGAAGCGGAAGCGGCCTCGCACGACCTTGGCAATCTGATCGAGAATTTCTGCGAGATTGCCGCCGGTTTCGCGCTGTACTAACACGGAAGTAACCAGGGCCATCACGCTCGCACTCGGCACACGCCTTAATAATCCGAGCAAGGCGCGGCGCACGTCATTGCCATAGTTCAGATCCGAGAATGTCAACTCGAATTCCCTGGCTATTGGCTGCTCCATGTCGTCGGCGACGAGTTTCATCGCGGAATTAAATGGATGCCCAGCGCGCAAAGCGCGCTTGATGACGTCTATGGCATCGGGAATTTGTTCTTCAATTTTAGCGAGGCGTTTTTGCCGCCGCAGCGAAACCCGCATGTAGGGCAAGGCGGCGGCCACCATGCCGATGAGCAAGCCGGCGATCACGCTGCGCAGCAGAATTCCGCTGAGCAAGCCACCGCTGACCGCGAAAATCACGGACGTGATCACGACTCGATACGCGGGAGTGGTGGCGCCCGACTGTTCGATGGTTTCTGCCAGCCGCTCCATGAAAGGCAATTCCTCGAGTCGCCGTTCGAGCGGCGACAGTGCCGTCAGATATTTCTCGCGCAGTATCGATGCAACGTCCTGCTGGGAGTCTGCGCCTATATGTTCGAGCCGGCGGCGCAGCGTGCGACGCATGCGCGCGTCGCGGCTTGCCCCGCTGGTTACACCTAACATCAGCACCAGCACTGCAACGAACACGACTACGACAAAGGCGATTACCGGGGCTGGATTCATGTTTTATCCCTGTTAACGTCGGCCAGCCGGCATGGCGAACACGCTGACAGGTAAATCGATGCCACGCACCGCGACGCGCCTGTGGAAGGCGGGCACTACTCCGGTCGATTCGATGCTGCCGAGAATATTCCGGTCGGCGTCGAGGCCGGTCTGCCGGAACGTAAAAATCTCCGACATGGTAATGATGTCGCCTTCCATGCCGCTGATTTCCTGGACACTGACAACTCGACGACGGCCATCCTCCCCGCGCTGGACCTGGACGACAATGTTGATCGCCGATGCTATCTGCGCCCGCAGCGCCTGCATCGGGAAGGCAATTCCGGTCATCGAGACCATCGTTTCAATGCGACCCAGCGCATCGCGCGGCGTATTCGCGTGCACCGTAGTCAGTGATCCATCGTGGCCGGTGTTCATGGCCTGGAGCATGTCGAGCGCCTCGCCACCGCGCACCTCGCCAACGATGATCCGATCGGGCCGCATACGCAGGCTGTTGCGCACCAACTCCCGCTGTGGCACGTCGCCTTTGCCTTCGATGTTAGGCGGCCGCGTTTCGAGTCGCACGACGTGCGGTTGCTGCAGCTGCAGCTCGGCGGAGTCCTCGATGGTGACGATGCGCTCGGTGGGCGGGATGAACGCTGACAGGACGTTGAGCAGGGTCGTCTTGCCCGCGCCGGTTCCGCCGGAAATCAGGACGTTCAACCTGCCGAGCACTACCGCGCGCAGCACCTGAACCAGCGGTTCGGTAAGCGTGCCCAGCTTCAAAAGATCGACGATCGCCAGGCGCTCGACTGCGAAACGTCGGATCGAGAGCATTGGGCCATCGATCGCCAATGGCGGAATGATCGCATTGACGCGCGAACCATCCGCGAGGCGCGCATCGACCATCGGCGACGATTCGTCGATGCGGCGCCCGACCGCGGACACGATGCGGTCGATAACGCTCATCAGATGCGCGTTATCCTGGAACTTGACGGTTGTCTGCTCAAGCTTGCCGCGCCGTTCGATAAACACCGAATCGGCGCCGTTGACCAGAATGTCGGATATCGTCGGGTCATGCAGCAGCGGTTCCAGTGGCCCAAGGCCGAGCACTTCATCTTCAATGCGCTGCGCCAGCAACTTGCGCTGCGGTAGTGCCAGCGGCGCGCCCAGCTCCGTGAACAGCCGCTGCGTGATTTCGCGCACCTGCGTTCGCGCCTTGGACTTCTCAAGCGACGCCAGGAGCGTGAGATCGGCGACTTCCAGCAAACGGTTGTAGACGGCGCGCTTCCACTCCTGCTCCAGTGTCGTCAGCGGGCGCATGCGATCCGTGCCGTCATCTATGGCGGGCTGGATTCCAAGGCGGTCTTTCAGGGTAACGTTCATAATCAGGCTGACCCGCCCAGGAATGTTGGCAAGGCGCGTCGCAGCAGGCTGGGCTTGTCGATTTTGGTTCCTATCATGCCCGCGACGATTTCCAATAACGACAACGTGATCGCGGCGCTGCGGTCAGAATCATAGAGCGGCACGCCCGAGTCGCTGCTTTCAAGCGCCCGCTTGTAGTGGCTCGGAATCGTGCTGGTGACTTCCATGCCCAGCGCCCGGCCAATGTCGTCGAGCTGCAGCAGCGCGTTCTTGTCGTAACGATTGACCAGCAGTTTCAGGCGCTGTTTTGGCAAGCCCAATTCATCGCAGAAGATGCGCGCAATTCGCGTCGCATTGCGCACATGCAAGGTTGACTGCTGCATCACGATATACACATCGGAAGCCGCGCCAATCGCGGTCGCTGTCAGATTATCGATGGCATGCGGGACATCGATGACTATATCCTGGTTGTGCTGACCTAACATCGTGATGAACATCGACAGCCGGTCGGAAGAAATATCTTTGCTTAATACCGCATGGTTTGTCGTCGAAGTGAATACCCGCAAGCCGCTGGCATGCGCGGCGCCAAACCCCACGAGCGCGGCGTCATCCAGCGTTGCGACTTCATCGAGCGCTTCCAACAGCCCGCGCTGCGACGTCACATTCAAATGATGAGCAGTGGAGGCGAAATTGAGGTCAAGATCGATCAAGGCTGTCCTGCGCCGCGCCTGCGCAACCAGCAGGTGCGCGATGTTTGCGGCGATGAAGGAGCTGCCAACTCCTCCGGCTGCGCCTACGAAAGCGTGTACGGCGGCGCGGCCCTGGATTGCGCTGGCACGCAGTTCACTGCAAACCTGCTGGATGGACGCGATCAGGTCGGACTTGCCAACCGGCTCCGGCAGAAAATCGCGCGCACCGCTGCGTATCGCCATTCGTGTCGCTTCAGCATGTCCTCCCGGCCCTACCACGATCAACGTTGGCCGGCCCTTGACCGGGCGTGCAGCCCAGGCTGACAGTTCCGCAGTGTGCTTGCTATCGAAATGCAGCAGTACGATATCAGGCGCAAAAGCCAGGCCATGTAGCGGATCGACGTAGCCATTGGTCATCGTATGCACGTGCAATTCGATGCCAGCCACCCCGTCCAGATAACTCTTGAGCGTCTGCAGGACGCCGCTGTTGCGTCCCACGATGAGCACACGCGTCAGCATGCGGTAATTACTCCGGTATCGGAAAGTCCGAGACTTTCTGCTGGCAGCGTCACTGTAAATGGCGGCGAGCCTGCGACTTGACTGGCGAAGGGGATGAAGAATGACAGGTTGAAGTTAACGACACTGACGCGCACGTAGCGAATGTTATTGAGCGGCGGCGCAACGCCGAGCGAAGCGCCATTGACATCCAGGTAAGTGACGCTGACGTTCGCGTTATTGAACCCTGGGACGCCGAGAAAATTCACGGCCGCTGCGATTTTTGGATCGTTGACCGGGCACACCGCTGCGAGCCGGGCGGCGCGGCGCGTGCCTTCGTTCAGTGCGCTGTAAGTATGCATCGCGCGACCGAACTCAAAACAGGCGAAAAGCAGAGTCATCAGAACAGACGATGTGATCGCGAATTCAACCATCGCGAGGCCGCGCATCTTTTGTTTCACAGCGCCCTCATGGTGGTCGAGATGGAAAGCGTAAAGACAGTGGAAATGCTGCCGCCAAAGAAGGTCGGAATGCTGCCCGGGAAAACTGCCTGATAGGGATATGTTGACACGACGGTGACGTTGTTGCTGGCCGCGTTGGCTGTCACGTTGATTTGCGCGACTGTCAGGTTCGGCAAAATAGGCGCGCCGGAACCCGCGACATTGCCGTATACGGCCATGTTCTTGCCTTGAGTGACCAGCGTGGTCCAGGTCGCACCTTGTACCAGCTGGCCATTCGTGCCTTCCAGGGCCTTGCCGGCAACGTAACGTGCAGCGCCACGCACGCCGTCATTGATCGCGCTGTAATGAATCATCATTCGGCTGAATTCGACGGTGGCGAACATCAGCAACAACAGGACCGGCGCGGTCAGAACCAACTCGACCATCGCCAGTCCGCGCTGCGAGCGACTTGACGCGCCAACGAGAGAGTGCGAATTGGTCATGAGTCAGGACTGGCGGCGCTTTTGTAGAGTTGAATGACATATGGCCCAGTTGAGCCAGAGCCGGCGCCCGGCCTGCCGCCCGCATCGCAGGCCTGCAACACTTGGGCGAACAGCACATGTTTCCCGCCGTTAGCTACCTTTTGCAGCAGGAACAGGCAGGCGAACCCCAGCACATTGATGTTGCCGCGGCCATTGACAGCACTGGAGCAATCTCCGATCGGGGCAGCCACTTCGCGGCGGCGAAATGCACCGGTGCCGTTGGGCATCGGCTGGGTGTCATAGGGTCCACTCGGCTGCAGTGCATCGTAGGCAGCCCAATTGAACGTCAGCTGCGACGCCGTGGGATTCGTGATGCTGCCTTGCTTTACGTTGCCCGAGGAGTCGAGCGTGAGCGACGTCTGGCGAGCTGCGCTGTTGATGACGTCCGGCGGATAATCCGCCGCGCTCAGCCCAGCGCCGTACTCATTGAAGCGCGTGTTCACACCCTGAGTGACCGGACCCGCCGCGACACCGGGTTCGGTTGTTACGGTGTTGCCGATCGTCGCGCAGGACGAGTAGTCCCCCGCAAAGTTGGTCCGCAAAACCGATCCGCCGGTTCCGCCGACACTCAGCAGGTTGTAATTGCCCGGCCCCAGCTCCCCCGCCGTTGGATTGCTGCTCGGAACCCGGTTCAGACCCACGACCTGGCCGACCGTTAAACCGAACAGCGGCGCGCCCGCTGCGGCGTTGCCGCACATCATGATCGGGACGATATTGCAGGCTTCAAGCAACGACGGACTCGGGCCCGCGACCGCGCTGCCCGTGACATTGACTGACCCGATTCCGAGAACCGACACCAGACTCATCTGCGTTGTGAAGCCGGCAACGGATGTGCGCACGAATCTGGCCGGATTCGTGCCGACGGCGAACGGAATCAGCGTTGCCGAATACTGTGTAGTCATCGCCAATCCACCACTAACAGCCGCCTGCAATTCCGGATACTGCGCGAGATTGAGCGTAAAGACACTGTTGGCAGCCGTGGTCGCGAGCGTCGTCGAGTTGCTCTGATCGAGCACCTTGGCGGCGGCGAGCGCCGCCGCGTCCAGCGAACTCTGCAATCGCGACTTGTTCAGCAGCACATGGGCAGTATCCATCGCCAGCCCCGCTGCGCCTATGAGCGCCGCCAGCCCAATGACCACCAGCACCATGGTGGCACCCCTTTGCTTGCCGCGGTTCATACGATCACCGCGCGCCAACGTTGATTACCAATGGCTCGGACACCTTTTCACGATCAGTAGATTCCTTGCGCATGGACTGCACTGCCGTGTCAATCATGTCCGGGTCAGCACCCTCAACCGCGGCCGAACTCGGTGCCGTCAAAGTCTTTTTGTCGTAGACCTGGTTGACGGTCATTTGTCTGACCGCATTACCGAACTGGCCCGCGGGCGGAGACGCCGCGCAGCCGCCCAACAGAATCGTGGCACCCAATGTTGCAATAGCAATTTTTGTCATGTTCATGATCTCGTTAGTAATCTGATAGGCGGGTGATCATTTGGAAGGCGACCCTACAGCTTGCTCGGTTGCTGTACGGTGCTCCAATCGACCGTGGAGAAAGAAATCTGCATCGGTGGGCTCTACATAGGAGTCTGTCGGCAGCAGCACTTTGCCGGCCGGCAAGGGGCGTGCCAGCCGCGGCGTGACCAAAATGACCAATTCAGTCTCACCTTTTTGGTAGTTCTGGCTCCGAAACAGCGCGCCTAGCAACGGTACGGACCCCAGGCCCGGGAATTTCGTCACTATGCTGCGTGTGGTTTCATTCAACAGCCCTGCAAGTCCGATGGTTTGACCATCGCCCAGCTCGACGGTACCGGTTGCACTGCGCGTTGAAAGCGACGGAATAACAAACGAGCTGGAGGTGCCGGGCAGCGACAGCGAGACGCGATTGCTGTTTTCCAACTCGCTGACGCTCACATTCAGCTTGAGATTGATGTGGCCGCTGTTCAGCACCACGGGAACAAACTTGATCGCGATTCCGAACTGCTTGAAGGTTATGGTGACCGTGCCGTTGCCCTGGGGGACAGGGATCGGAAATTCGCCACCGGAAACAAAATTGGCCTCCTGGCCGCTCAAGGTTGTTAGCGTGGGTTCAGCGAGGATGCGCGCCAGGCCGGCTTCTTTGGCGGCATCCAGGGCCACGTTGAACAGGAAATTATTATCGAGGAAACCGGCAAACAGTCCCTGGTTTTGAATTGACATCGCCGTCGGCGCAAACTCGTCGATGACGGGACCGAAGGGTGCGGAATTGCCGAATACAGGAACTCGCAACTGCTCGGTACCAAAAAGTGCATCTGGAAAGGTGGCGCCGCCGTTGACGCCGCCGACATTCCAATTGCCCAGACCCTGCGCAATCGCATTGAACTGGGCGTCGAGTCGCCTGACCTCCCTGCGCGCGATTTCCGCCACTTTAACCTCGAGCATAACCTGCTGGGCACCGCCGACCTCCAGCAAATTGATGACCTCACCGACCGTCTTGTCGTCCCGCTTGGACTGATTCTCCTGCTCGAACTGCTCAGCCCGCTTGGCGGTCTGAACTTGCGCCAGGTAGGTCTTGGCGATCCGCGTGGCGGCGTTCATGACTTCCGCGTCGCTGACCCGGCCGGAGAGGACGATCGAGCGCTGCGCCGCGCGCACTTCGATTTGTTGCCCGGGCAACAGCTCGGCATATTTGCGCTTCAGGCTGCCCAGGTCGTGTTGCACTTCGACATTAATTGCGCCAATCAGTTTGCTGTTCCGGTCCCAGAGCAAAACGTTGGTTGTGCCGAGATCCTTACCTAACACATACAGTTCCGTTGGCGAGATCACAACAATGTCCGCGACATCCGGGTTTGCCACCGAAACCCGGTTAGCCGGCGTGACGACCGTCACTACGCGCGACTGGTACAGGGGCACGGCCAGATCGATGCTGGCACCGCCAGACAACAACGGCGGTTCTGCGACCGCGGCGCTGGCGCCCATCGATGGCGGCTTCGTCTGTGCGGCGGCGGCGGCCACCAAGCCCACACATAATGCGGCAAGCAATAATTTCCTGCCTATGAAGGTCGTTACATTGTTAGGCATTTTCTTCTTCTTTTGTTGGTGTCAATTGTTGTGGATACATCGGCTGGTAGTGTCTTTATCGCCGCGCGCGGTCACTGCCGACCTGCGTGCCACGAATTACCGTAATCGAAGGATCGCGGACCGGCGTCTTCGCCTTGACGACCGGCGCAGCTTCCACTTTGGGCCGGCGTCGCGCATCGCTGTCATCCGAGGGGTTGCGCAGCGCCAACTGTATTGTGCCGGCCGCCTTGCCCTGCAGCAGAATTTCCGCTTCCCCCGGCGTAACTTCCAGAGTCACAGCGCGCACCACAACCGGTTCGTTGGAATTAGCCGCCGTGGTCTGATCGACCGCGAGCACCTTGATGTTGCTGAGTATGGTCTCGGACGTGATGGCGGTCGTGCGATCGTCCTTTCTGGTTGCGACGACGTCGACTCGATTGCCGGGAAGCAGAAAGCCCGCGACACCGACGACATCGTCGACACGCACAGTTACCGCCCGCTTGTTTTTGGCTACCGCGGCTGCCAGAGCGCCTTCCCCTTCCAGCGTGAACATCTGTGCCATAAGCATCTGTCCAGCGGGGACGTTGACGGTAGTCACTTTTCCGTCTATCTCCTTGAAGTCGCGGAACGTGCCGGCAGGTTCTTTGCCAGGGATCATTTCGATAGTCGACACATGCCGCGCTTCGATCTTGGTTCCCACCGGCAGGCTAATGGCCGCCGACAAAATGCGACTCGTTGCCATGCTGGAAATCGGCGCACCGCGCGCCGCCAGCCAGGAGTTCGCCATCCAGGCGGCTGCCGCTGCCAGCAGCAGCGAAGCAGCGATCAATATTGGCCCTCTACCTCGCGCCACGGGTCACCTCGTTTCTTGCGCCGGCGCTGTCGCCGTCCTGCGCCACAAAATAATTGGTCCAGGCCCATTGCAGGTCGGCAATGTCGAACTCAGTTCCACGCTCGTCGTAGGCGGCCTTATCCAGTGCCATCGAAATCAGGTCGCGCGGATGACAAGCCAGCAGTGGTCGCGACGACCCCGGGTACAGCTTTGTCAGGACGTAATTCAGCAGCTTCGGATCAAAGACTGCGCCCAGACCCTCGCACACCTGTGCCCAGATCTTCGAATACAGCGGCACCGACAGCGCTCCGAGCCCGATCTTGTATCCCAGGCGGCGCAGCACCGCGTCATCCGCGAGATCCGTGGGATCGAGATTGGTCGAAAACACGATGACCGCGTCGCAGGGCGTCGAGAATCGCGCATCCGCGCCGGCATCCAGGTGATCGATCTGCTGCTCCAGCGGGGCAATCCACCGATCAAACAAACGCTGCGGAACGAAGCGCTGGCGCCCCAAATCATCGATCACCAGGACGCCGCCATTGGCCTTCATCTGCAGCGGAGCATTGTACTCAGCCGTGGCCGAGTTGAACTGAACGTCCAACAAGTCCAGGGTCAATTCGCCGCCTACGATGATCATCGGCCGCTCGCACAGCGCATAGCGCGCATCGTAGCCCTGCGCTAACAACAGACGCCGATTGCCTTCCAGCAGCTCGATCCGCTGGTGCATCGCCGCGTCGAAGACGCGAATGATTTTCTCGTTGACGGCGACGGCGTGCGGAATCAGGACTTCGCCGCTCAACGCGTCGATGAGCCGGGACGCAATGTAGGTCTTGCCACTGCCGGCAGGGCCATAGATGAAGATGGCGCGGCCGGACGCGATGGCGACGCCGAGACGGTCGCGAACGTCATTTGCCATGATGACGCCGTTGAAAGAATCGCTGACGTGCTCACGCGCGAGTCCACGGCGGCGTAGAGTTTGCGCACGCACCACACGTGCATACGTTTCGATCGGTACCGGCGCCGGCCCCGCATAACCGCAGCGCTTGAGCGCGTCCTGGGCAGCGGTTCGCCCACGATCCGTCAAGGCCAGGCGCACCTCGTTCTCGTAGTGGGCGCGGGCTTGCAAATGAAGACGCCCCCACTGCTGCAGGAACTGAACG
>DAIQQI010000366.1:0-3385 GCA_036786925.1 Steroidobacteraceae bacterium | reverse complement strand
GGCGGCGCGCGCCGTGGACCGGCTGGTGATGGCCGAGCCCTGGCTGACCGGCGGCGAATATACGGTCGGCATCCTGCACGGCCGCGCCTTGCCGTCCATCCGTATTGAAACGCCGAAGACTTTCTACGACTACGAGGCGAAATATTTTCGCGACGATACGCGCTACCTGTGCCCGTCCGGACTCGGTCCCGAGGCTGAGAAACACATGGGTGCCCTGGCGGCCGCGGCGTTCAATGCGGTCGGCGCCTTCGGCTGGGGACGCGTCGATTTCATGATGGACCGCAATCAGCGCCCGTTGCTGCTGGAGATCAACACCGTTCCCGGCATGACCGATCACAGCCTGGTGCCGATGGCTGCCAGGGCGGTCGGCATCGATTTTGAAACGCTCGCCTGGAAAATTCTGGAAACGAGTTTTGCACGGAGACGGCTATGCTAGGTGTCGGTTCGCGCCGCAATCGGCGCAAGGCGGCGGACAGCCGCTGGCAGCTGCCGCAAATCCGCTGGCGACGCTGGCTGCCGGCGCTCGGCGTGCTGCTGTTGTTAGGCATGGGCGCCGCGGGCGCAAGCCTGATGCTCGATCAGCCGATCGAAACCATCAATATCGTCGGCCGCTTCCAGCGCGTGCAACCGGTGGATGTCGAGCAGGCGGTCCGCGGCCGGGTCCGTGGCGTTGGTCTGATCGGCGTGAACCTCGGGGCGATACGCCACGCAGTCGAGACATTGCCCTGGGTCGACACGGCCAGCGTGGAACGCGCCTGGCCGCGCGGTCTGCGCGTGACGGTAGTCGAACAGGTGGCGGCGGCGCGCTGGGGCGCGAACGGCATCCTGAATTCGCGCGGCGAATTGTTCATGAGCGAGACGCGGCATATCCCGACCGAGTTGCCGCGGCTCTCCGGCCCGGCCGGTTCCGAACGCAAGGTGGCGCAGCGCTACCTGGCGGCCCAGGGCCGTCTGGTCGAAGCGGGCATGCGCATTACGTCGCTGCGGCTCGATGCCCGTGGCGCCTGGGAAATCGACCTCGACAACGGCGTCATGATCCGCCTCGGCCGCAAGCAGGTGGATGAACGATTCGAACGTTTTGTACTCGCGGGCCTGCGGCTGGTGGCGCAACGCGGCGGTGATATCCGCTATGTCGATATGCGCTACACCAACGGCTTTGCCGTGGGCTGGCGCAATGGCGCCGCGCGGACCGTGGCGATGCCCGCCAGCCTCGCGATTGTTCCAACCCCTGCCAACGATGACGCGGAAACCTAGATGGCCAAGAAAAATGACCGACACCTGATCGTGGGCCTCGACATTGGCACGTCCAAGGTCGTCGCCCTGGTGGGCGAGATCGGCGCCGACAACAGCATCGAGATCATCGGCGTGGGTTCGCAGCCGTCGCGCGGCCTCAAGAAAGGCGTGGTCGTCAATATTGAGTCGACCGTGCAGTCGATCCAGCGCGCGGTCGAAGAAGCCGAGCTGATGGCGGGTTGCGAGATCCACTCGGTGTTCGCCGGTATCGCCGGGTCCCACGTGCGCAGCCTCAACTCGCATGGCGTGGTCGCGATCCGCGACAAGGAAGTGAGCGCGGCCGACGTCGAGCACGTGATCGATGCGGCCAAAGCGGTCGCCATTCCCGCCGACCAGAAGATTCTGCATGTCCTGCCGCAGGAATTCATCATCGACGGCCAGGAAGGCATACGCGATCCGATCGGCATGTCGGGTGTGCGCCTGGAATCCAAGGTGCATATCGTCACCGGTGCCGACAGCGCCGCGCAGAACATCGAGAAATGCATTCAACGCTGCGGTCTCGCGGTCGATGACATCGTGCTCGAGCAACTGGCCTCGAGCATGGCGGTGTTATCCGATGACGAAAAAGATCTCGGCGTGTGTCTGGTTGACATCGGCGGCGGCACCACGGACATCGCCGTGTTCTCGCATGGAGCCATCCGACACACCGCAGTGATCCCCATTGCGGGCGATCAGGTAACTAACGACATCGCCGTGTCGATGCGCACGCCATCCCAGTACGCAGAGGAAATTAAAATCCGTTATGCTTGCGCTTTGTCGCAGCTTGCAAATCCGGATGAGACGATCGAAGTTCCGAGCGTGGGTGACAGACCGCCGCGACGACTCGCCCGCCAGACCCTCGCCGAGATCGTGCAGCCGCGTTATGAGGAATTATTTGGTCTTATCCAGGATGAACTTCGCCGCAGCGGTTTCGAAGAAGTCATCGCCTCGGGCATCGTGCTTACAGGCGGCAGCGCCAAGATGGAAGGCGCGATCGAGCTCGCCGAGGAGATCTTTCACGTCCCGGTCCGTCTCGGCATTCCGACCGGCGTCAAGGGACTTTCCGACGTCGTTAGCAACGCAATCCACTCGACCGGCGTCGGGCTGCTGCTGTATGCGCGTGAAAATGCGCTTCCTGGTAACCGCGTGCGCTCCCTCGGCGGCAATGCCCGCTCGATGGTTGACCGCATGAGCGCCTGGTTCAAAGGCAACTTTTAGTTTTGAGTTTTGAAGAAGACGACAACCGCCAAATGAAGCTGACACTTCGTACTGACAGACCCGAAGCAATGACCCACACCCCCGGGAGACCCACTCATGTTTGAACTAATGGATTCCTACAGCCAAAGCGCCGTGATCAAGGTGCTGGGCGTGGGCGGAGGCGGCGGCAACGCTGTCACGCACATGGTCAGCACCGGCATCGAAGGCGTCGATTTCATGTGCATCAACACCGACGCGCAGGCCTTGAAGCACTCGAAGGTCAAGACCGCGTTGCAGATCGGCAGCAACATCACCAAGGGATTGGGCGCCGGCGCCGACCCGGAAATCGGTCGCCAGGCTGCGATGGAAGATCGCGACCGCATCATCGAGCTGATCGAAGGCTGCGACATGTTGTTCATCACCGCGGGCATGGGCGGTGGCACCGGCACGGGTGCGGCCCCGATCGTGGCGCAGATCGCCAAGGAGCTCGGCATTCTCACGGTTGCCGTGGTTACCCGGCCTTTCGAGATGGAAGGCTCCAAGCGCGCGCTGATTGCCGACCATGGCATGGCCGAGCTTGCCCGTCACGTCGACTCGCTGATCACCATTCCAAACCAGAAATTGCTGACGGTGCTGGGTCCCAAGACCACGCTGCTCGATGCATTCCGCCAGGCTAACAGCGTACTGCAGGGCGCGGTGCAGGGCATTGCCGAACTCATCACCCGTCCCGGCCTCATCAACGTCGACTTTGCCGACGTGCGTACCGTGATGGCGGAGACTGGCATGGCGATGATGGGCTCAGGCGTGGGTCGCGGCGAAAGTCGCGCCCGCGACGCCGCGGAGGCGGCGGTGTCATCGCCGTTGCTCGAGGATGTGAATCTCGCCGGCTCGCACGGCATCCTGGTCAACGTTACCG
>DAIQQI010000365.1:0-3403 GCA_036786925.1 Steroidobacteraceae bacterium | reverse complement strand
GCACCACAACCGGCCCGCCAACGGCTCGGTGCGCGCCGGCAGGCGTGGCTTCGGCGCCTTGTGCCTGGCGATGAAGTCCGCACACAAATCGAGCGTGGCGCTGCCGTCGCCGCCCGGTTGCACCGCGACGTTAGGCGGGCGACGCGTCAGGCGCTTGAGGTCGCGCGCCAGCGGATCGGTGTCGGTGGCGGTGATCAGCGCGGGTACCTTGAGCCCCGCGACGGCCTCGGCACTGCGCATGGTGAACGCGGCGCGATAGCCGACCCGGTAGGCATCGCCGGCGCGCAGGAAATCTAACAGGCCGGTATGCAGCGCCTCGGGCGCGGGCACGTCCATGCCCATGCGCGCCGCCAGGGTCTTGCGATACCACGGGAAAAAGATGGTCTGCTCGCGCATCCGCGACCACAACCAGGTCAGGTGGGAGCCGTCCCACTGCGGCACGAAAGCCGGCAGGTAATGGGCGAGGAAGTCGGCGCGATCGATCTCCGTCTGCACGACATAGCCGTTGGCTGTGCAGCAGGTCACCCGGTCCGGATACTTGAGCGCGACCGCGACCGAAATCATCGCGCCGGTGTGAAAGCCATAGGTGGCGGCTTTTTCGAGGCCGATGGCGTCCATGAACTCGATGACCGCATCGGCAAAGTCGGACATTTCCGCCTGCGGCACGCCCAGGGGGTCCGACAGGCCGTAGCCCGGCGTATCCGGCGCAATACAGGTGAACTTGCCCTGCCAGCGCTGCATGGTTGCCAGCATGTCGCGCGAGGACAGTGGCGACTGGTGCAGGCACAGGACCGCGGGGCCGGTGCCGACCTGCCGGTAATGGACCTGGCGGGCCCCCCACCGGCCGTCGGCAATGCTGGCAAAATGGCGTGTGATCTTATTGCTGGCCATATCAATACCGCTCCGTCAGGCAACTGCCCGCGAAATTAACAGGTCGGCGCGCCGCTCCGAAAACAAATCCATGCGCGTAGCCAATTTCGGATGCATCTGAAAGAACTGTTCGCCTACCGGGACTTCGTCCGCTACGCGCTCGGACGCTTTGCCGCCACCATCGCCTGGCAGATGTTAGGTGTCACGGTCGGCTGGTGGGTCTATCGCCTAACAGGGGATCCGCTCGACCTGGGCTATGTCGGCCTGGCGCAGTTCCTGCCGTTCCTGCTGCTGGTCCTGCCGGCCGGCCAGGTCGCCGACCGCGTCGATCGGCGCTGGGTGCTGATTTTTGCCTACATTGTCGAGGCCGCCGCGGTGCTCGCGCTGTTGTGGATCAGCCTGAAATGGCAGGGGCATATCTGGCCTATCTTCATGGCGCTCGCGATCTTTGGCTGCGGGCGCGCGTTCTGGATGCCGACCGGCCAGGCCATGACCGTGAACCTGGTGCCGCCGCAGGTGTTTCCGCGCGCGGTCGCCTTCAATTCGACGCTGTTTCAGCTGGCTGTGATCGCGGGCCCCGCGGTCGGCGGCCTGACGCTGGCGCTCGGCGACAGCCTGCTGCAGGGACGCGGCGTCGAGCTCAGTCTCGGCATCATCCTCGGCCTGCTGCTGGTGGTCGTGCTGCTGATGGCCAGCATCAAGGCAAAACAGAAGAACGACGCACATGGCGAATGGCGCCTCAACGACGTGTTCGATGGCCTGCGTTTCGTCTGGCACAACAAGCCGGTGTTAGGTTCGATCACGCTCGACCTGTTTGCCGTGCTGTTAGGTGGAGCGGTCGCGCTGCTGCCGATCTTCGCCAAGGACATCCTGCATGTCGGGCCCATTGGTTTTGGCTTGCTGCGCGCCGCACCCGGCGTCGGTGCGATGCTGACGGCGGCCTGGCTGGCAATCCGGCCGTTGAACCGCCATGTCGGGCGCTACCTGTTTGGCGGCGTCGGCCTGTTTGCAATGGCGACGGTGCTGTTCGGGCTGTCCACCTCGTTCTGGTGGTCGCTGCTGCTGCTCTTTCTGATGGGTATCGGCGATATGGTCAGTGTTTTTGTGCGCCATATGCTGGTGCAGCTGCAGACCCCCAATGAGATCCGCGGCCGGGTCAGCGCGGTCAACGCGATGTTCATCGGCGCATCCAATGAGCTTGGCGAATTTGAATCGGGCGTGACAGCCAAGTGGTGGGGCACGGTGCCCGCCGTCGTCATCGGCGGACTGGCCTGCGCGGCGGCCGTCGGCGCGTGCATGCTGGCGTTCCCGATGTTGCGCAAAATGGACCGATTTCCGGCTCAATTGTCGCAGCCACGGAACTAGTCCCCGGGCCGCTGGTCCCTCCAAGGAGGCGACGGCGGAGAATGTCATGGGCCCGTGGCATACTCAGGTCAACGCGGGAGGCCGTTATGCGTTGTTCACTCGTTATGGGGAATTCCATCGATTGGATGCTGCGAAGCAGCACGTTCGTCGTGCTGGCGCTGTCCGTTACCGGGTGCGTGCAGTCCCGGGTCGCGGAGACGCGCGAAACCGGCAGCCAAATCGTCGGTAACGAGGCCATCGTGATTCTGGCCAAGCCGCAAATCGAAGGCGCTGGCGCCGAAGACCGGTTCATGGATTGCCTGGGCCGCCAGCTCGCAGGTGGCGCCAAGCCGATCCCGGTGCGTGACAACAACAAGTTCGTCGACGATATGTTCCCGTGGTTCGAGCCTTCGACGGCTCCCAACCGGCCCTCGGCAATCACCGCGTTGCTAACAAAACCGGGCGTCGCGGAACAGTTTGCGAGCAGCGGCGTGCGTTATGTCGTCTGGCTCGACGGCTCGACCCGCAAGACCGATGGCGGCGGTAGTATTGCCTGCGGCGCGGCGCCTGGCGCGGCGGGCTGCGTCGGCTTTGGCTGGTGGGAAAAGGAATCCAACTACGAGGCGACGGTCTGGGACATGAAGCTGGCAAAATCCGCCGGGTCGATCGACACCAAGGTTCATGGCACCAGCGCCATGGTGGGAGTCATCGTGCCGCTGCCCTTCATTGCACGCGTCGAAGGCACCGCCTGCGATCGCATGTCGGACCAGTTGCGGGTGTTTTTCCAGGGCAATCCCGAGGTCGCATCAGCGTCGAGCAATTGAGCATGCATTCCCTGTCAGGTATCCCCACATGAAAAAGCCGGCACTCACAGTCATTGTCGCGACGCTGGTGCTAACAGCCTGCGCTACGCGGAGCGGCGGCGGTTCCGGCGGCAGCTCCGGCAGTTCAGGCAGTTCCGGCGGCGGCGTCAGCGGCGGCATCAGCCTGCCATCCATCCCGACGGGGGGCGGCGGCACAGGCGGTAGCGGCAACGGCGCAGTCTTCGCGGGCGGCAATGGTGGCAACTCGGCGGGCACGGCGACTGCCAGCTCGGTCAGCGGCACGGTCTACGCCGCGCTGAACGTCTACGGCGGGGCAGGGGGCTCCGGATTCAGCGGTGCCACGGGCGGCGCCGGCAGGGCGATCA
>DAIQQI010000364.1:0-3412 GCA_036786925.1 Steroidobacteraceae bacterium | reverse complement strand
TGTCGACCGAGCGCACGAACTGGGCGAGGGTGTCGAAGTCGCGGTTGGTGCGTGACGTTTCGTCGCCCGGCGGCAGGTAGCGGCCGCTGGCCTTGAGCACGCCGAGATCGCGCAGGTCGCGGCTGACCGAAGACTGGGTGACTTTGTGGCCTTCGCGTTTCAGCAGCCGCACCAGGTCGCCCTGGCCGCGCACGGCCGAGCCGCGCAGCAGGCGCAGGATGGCGGAACGACGCTCGGCCTGGTGAAAATCCGTATGCATAAATATCCGTTCATTATGCATATTCATGCAAAGGCCGTCAATAACGAAAACGACGCGGCGCCTGTGCGCCACGTCGCAATCGTGTCAGCAGGGGCTGCGGGCTGTCAGGTCTGGTCGCGACCGCCCACGAAGCGGTAGATCACGGCACCGACCGCGGCGCCCGCCAGCGGCGCGACCCAGAACAGCCATAGCTGCTGCAGGGCCCAGCCACCCGCCAGCAGGGCGGGGCCGGTGCTGCGCGCCGGGTTTACCGAGGTGTTAGTGACCGGGATGCTGACCAGATGAATCAGCGTCAGCGCGAGACCAATGGCGATCGGCGCGAAGCCGGTCGGCGCGCGCTTGTCGGTGGCGCCGAGGATGACCAGCAGAAAGCCAGCGGTCATCACGACCTCCATGACCAGGCCGGACAGCATGGTGTAGGAGCCCGGCGAGTGTTCGCCTAAGCCGTTCGCCGCGAGCCCGTTGACCGCGAGGTCATACCCCGGCTTGCCGCTCGCCACGAACAGCAGTACCGCGGCAGCCGCGATCGCGCCCAGCACCTGCGCGATCCAATACGGAATCAGGTCCCTGGCCGGAAACCGGCCGGCGATCACCAGGCCCAAGGAGACGGCCGGATTGAGGTGGCAACCGGAGATGTGCCCGATCGCATAGGCCATCGTCAGCACCGTAAGGCCGAATGCCAGCGACACGCCGACCAGGCCAATGCCGACATCCGGAAACGCTGCTGCCAGCACCGCGCTGCCGCAACCCCCCAACACAAGCCAGAACGTACCGAGCAACTCGGCGCTGAGTTTCTGAACCGACGTCATTGCTGCCTCCAGAATTTTTGTTAGCTGTTATTTTTCGATCGTATAGACAAGTTCCGCACTGCGCTCCTTGCCGGCCTCAGTGCGGATCGTCCAGCGATCATCGAGAGCGTAGCGCATCTTGATGGTATTTATCGATTCCGCCAGCGAAATTCCATAGCTGACATAGAGATGCGGCGACAGGTACTTGCCGAGCACCAGCGAGGTCGAATTGTCGAGAGCCTGCTCGATGCTGACGTCGTCCACACCCACCCGCGACCCGAGCTGCTGCGCGATGATGGCGCCGCCCTGGGCCAGCAGTTCGCTGCGCGCCGCGCCCGAACGGCTCGGGTCCTGCGCGCGGTCGATGTTGCCGCCCGCAAGGATCAGCGACACGATCTGTGACTGCGGCAGTGAGGGTGTCGAAAAGAAGGTCATGCGCGGCGCCTGCAGCGTGCCGCGGACGTTGACGCCGGCGATGACTTCCGGGTACTGCTTGGTGGCGCGGATATCGATGGCCGGATCACTGAGCAGGCCGCCGCTGAACTGCAGGCGGCCCCGTTCGATGTCGAGTCGCCGTCCAAAAGCGGCGTACTTGCCCTCGGCGACACTGAGCTCGCCGTTAGCATGGGTGCTGCCATCCTCGGCGCTGCGCGTCAGGATGCTGCCAGTCAGCCGGCCGGACAGACCGAAGGTGTCGAGCGTCACCTGATCGCCGAGTGTCATGCGGATATTCGTGACAACCTGCATGGGCGACGCATCGGTGGTCGTGGGCGCGTCCGCCAGTACTTCATCGCTGGAGGTCAGGACCGCGCCCGCGAGATCAGCCGGCGCAATTCTTGCAACCGGCAGTTTCACCTCGCCGGTCACTTCAATCCGGCGGCCGTCCATCTTGAACAGCAGGTCCGGCGAGGCGAGGATCCGCGCTTCCGGAACATTGACTGCTAACAAGTCGGTGCCCTTCAGGCGCAGCTGGCCGTGAACCAGGCCCTGTTCCCAATAAAGGGTGCCGCCCGCGCTCAGCGCGCCGGCGCCGACCTTGCTGGTCGAGTCGAACGCCAGCCGGTTGGCTGCGACGCTGACGTCGGCGGTCAGCTGGCGCAGCGCGAGATTGATCGCATACAGGTCCAGCTCGCCTTCGCTCAGGTGCATCTTGCCGTCGGCGCGCGGCGCGCCTAACGTCCCGCCAAATCCAAGATCAAGCGTCATCTTGCCGCCCACGCGATCGATGTCCTGTGACAGTAATGACAGGAAACTCAAGGTTCGGGACTCGGCGCGCAACTCCGCCTGCAGCGGCCAATCGCGGTAAGCGAGTGCGCCGCCGCCGCGGCGCGCAGCCGTCAGGGTGCCGTCGACAAAACCCAGGTTGCCGGCGTCGAGTTTCAGGGTGCCGCGTAACCTGTCGCTGTCGATATCAAGCGCCAGGTCGCCGCTGCCTAACGCCAACACGTCCTCGCGGCCGCGTGCGCGCAAACGCCGCAGGCGCGCGTCCCGCAATCGCGCACGCACCTCGCCAACAATGGCGTTGTCGCCGGAACCGTGCAGTTCGAGTTCACCGCCGATCGTGCCGTCGTAAATGACTTTGGCTGTGAGCCCCGCGGTCAGCGCGTCCAGCGGCAGGTCCTTGGCTGACAACGCTGCGTGCCATGCAGCCCCGTTCCAGGACGCTTCCGGGCAGACCTGCGCGGCGGCGCCACGCAGGCAGAATCGCTCGAAGCGTCCGGAATCCAGGTTCACGACAATGCCTGCCGGCGCTGTTAGCTTCAGGTGCAGAGCCGTCTTGTTGTCTACCTCGATGCCGCGCCAGCGGCCGCGCCAGGCGCCGCCGGAAAATGCGCCGTCGGCGCTGGAGCGCAGCAGGATGTCGCTCATTTGCGCCTCGAAATGCGCGACACTGGCTTCAGCCGGGCCGTCCAGCGCAAACGACAGCCGTTGCAGGCGCCGGCCCGCGATCGAGATTTCGCGCGCCTCCAGGCCGATTGTCGAATTCCTGCGGGCGCGCGGATCAAGATTTATTTTCGCGTCGAGCTGCGCGATTTGCAGAGCGTCAAGCAACAGGTCGCGGCCGCTGGCCTGCACTGCGATGACAGGCTCGGAATTCGGCCCGCGCCAACTGCCGCTCGCACGCAGCTTGCCGCGGCTGCCCGGCGCCAGAATCGCGAGATCGCTCGCGACGACATTGAACTTCAGGTCGCGCGCGGCGGGTCCAATGAAACCGTCCAGATCCAGCCCTAATCCGCCAGCAGCGAGCTTGACCTGGTCAAAATGCCAGTCGGCGCCGCGGCGCTGAATCTTGCCGCTGCCGCGCGCGGGAGCGCCGCGAACCCGGCCGGTCAGATTGCGAAACTCGACCCCGAGATCCTCGCCG
>DAIQQI010000363.1:0-3416 GCA_036786925.1 Steroidobacteraceae bacterium | reverse complement strand
TGATCATCATCAGCCACGACCGGCACTTCCTGAACCAGGTGTGCACGCACATCGCGGACCTGGATTTCCAGCAGCTCAAGATCTATCCGGGCAATTACGACGACTTCATGCTGGCCTCGACCCAGGCGCGTGCGCGGGTCGAGTCCGCGAACGCCAAGGCCAAGGACAAGATCTCGGACCTGCAGGAATTCGTGCGGCGGTTTTCCGCGAACGCCTCCAAGGCGCGCCAGGCAACCTCGCGCAAGCGGCAGATCGAGAAGATCAAGATCGAAGAGATCCGGCCGTCGTCGCGGCAGAATCCCTACATCCGCTTCGAACAGAAAGTGAAGCTGCATCGCTCGGCGGTTACCGCCGAAGGCCTGAGCTTCCGCTACCCGGGCACCGATGTCGATGTATTCACGAATCTCAATTTCACGATCGCCGCTGGACAACGGGTGGCGATCATCGGACCTAACGGCATTGGCAAGACGACCTTGATGCGCTGCCTCGCCGGCGAACTGCATCCAACCAAGGGCCGCATCAACTGGGTCGAGAATGCGCAGCCGGGTTACATGCCGCAGGACCCTCAGGCCGAATTCGAGGCGCGGATTGATCTTTTCACCTGGATGTCGCAGTGGTCCGGCAAGGCCGACGACGACCAGCTGGTGCGCGGCACACTCGGCCGCCTGCTGTTCTCAGGCGATGAAACCAAGAAGCCGGTAACCGTGCTCTCGGGCGGGGAAAAAGGCCGCATGATCTACGGCAAGCTGATCCTTACCAGGCCTAACGTCATGTTGATGGACGAGCCGACCAACCACATGGACATGGAGACCATCGAATCGCTGCAGATCGGGCTGGAAAAATATCCGGGCACGATCATGTTCGTGTCGCATGACCGCGAATTTGTCGGCAGCCTCGCCAATCGCATTATCGAAATCCTGCCGGGCGGGAGTATCGAAGACTTCCGCGGCACCTATGACGAGTACCTGGAAGCGAATCGGCGCCCTTTCTAGGCGGCCTTGGCGATCGGCGCTTGTCGCGCTATGACACCGGCCAGCATCATCAACTCCTCGGCCAGCAGTCCGAGCAAATCATCCAGGGTCACGATACCCACCAGCGCCCCGCCACGATCGATCACCGGTGCGCGGCGCACACCGCGCGCACGCATGCGGCTCAACACATCAACGACCAGTTCATGCGCTTCAAAACAGAGCGGATTCGGTGTCATCGCTTCCGCGACACTGAGGCAATAGAGATCCGATGCCCGCTTCAGCTGTGTCCTGACGATGTCGCGATCCGTGACGATGCCGATCGGCTTCAGGATCTGATCCTGTTTTTCGACTACTACTGCCGACCCCACGTTGTTGCTGATCATTACATGTGCCGCCTCGCCCAAAGTATCGCTGGCTTTGACGACCGTCACTTTCCGATTACAGATACGACCGACTGTCATAAAAGATCTCCTTCCGTGCGAACCACGTTAGCAGTAGATCACCACTGTTGACGCAACGCCATGCGTAGAGGTCGCCGCGCTATGCGTGTCGGGCGAATCCAGTTACGTATATTCCGTCAACTTCGATGGAAAACGCGGATGGCGCGGCGCGGCACACCTTGCTAGAAGATTGGAAGTAAGCCGCCAGGGTGAAAGAATGCCAGGCGAATTCGCGACGGTACAAGGCGCCGGCCGACCCGAGACACTCGGCCGGCTCGCCGACTACGTCTGGCGCGCGCGGTACCGCGCAGGCGCTGCCGAAACTGACATCCGTGACAGCTGGGAGCGCGTCGCTGGCGCGGCCGCGGCCGTGGACCAAGAGCCGCAGCGGCGCGGCGCGGAATTCATGGCCGCGCTGGCAAGCGGCAGGTTTCTGCCGGGTGGACGTATCCTGGCCGGTGCCGGCATGACCACCAGCGTCACGCTGGCGAACTGTTTTGTCATGGGTCGCATCGACGACTCGCTGGTCGGTGTATTCGATGCGGCGCGCGAAGCGGCTCTGACGCTGCAACAAGGCGGCGGGGTTGGTTTGGATTTCTCGACCCTGCGGCCGCGCGGCAGCCCGGCGCGCGCCACCGACAGTCTCGCCGCCGGGCCTGTTGCATTCATCCGCATCTTTGACACGGTCTGCGCAGCCATCACGTCGACCGGCTCCCGCGGCGGCGCCATGATGGCGACACTGCGCTGCGATCATCCTGACATCGAGGCGTTCATTCGCGCCAAGCAAGAGCCCGGGATCCTGCGCAACTGCAATTTATCGGTGCTGGTCAGCGACGAGTTCATGCGCGCGGTGCAACGCGCGGAATCATGGCCGCTCGTGTTTCCAGTTGAGCCGTCGGAAGCCGGGCCGGCCGCTGGCGCCACGATACTCGAGCGTCCCTGGGGACCTGGCGGCGCGCTGGTGGGTTGCCGTCTGATACGCGAGGTTCCGGCCGTGTCGATCTGGGATGCGCTGGCGCAAAACGCCCACGCCTGCGGCGACCCCGGAGTGCTGTTCGTCGATCGCATCAACGCTGCTAACAATCTGGGCTACTGCGAATACCTGACCGCCACCAATCCCTGCGGCGAGGCGCCGCTGCCCCCTTACGGGGCCTGCCACCTCGGCTCGTTGAACCTCGCGCGCTTCGTCGACGCGCCATTTGCTTCCGCCGCGCGCGTCAATACCGAGCTGTTAGGCGCGACAACGGCAACAGCGGTGCGGTTCCTCGACAATATCGTCGAGATCTCGCGCTATCCGCTGGCACGCCAGTTTCAGGCCGCGAGGGCGACCCGTCGTATCGGCATTGGCATCACCGGTCTCGCCGATGCGCTTGCGATGCTTGGCGAGCGCTACGATTCGGCCCGTGCGCGCGAACTTGCGGTCGGCATGCTGACGGTCATTCGCGACCATGCGTATCGTGCGTCGGTGGACCTGGCGGCGGAGCGCGGTCCTTTCCCCAGCTTCCAGGCGGATAAACATCTGCAGCGGCCGTTCATACGTTCACTGCCAGCCGCAATGCGCGATGCGATTGCCCGGCACGGCATCCGCAACAGTCACCTGCTTGCCATCGCACCGGCGGGCTCGATCAGCCTGCTGGCCAACAATGTCAGCAGCAGCATTGAACCGATACGCGCGCTGACAACCGTACGCACGTTCGCTGCGGACGGCAGCGATGGCACGGGCATTTCGGCCAGCGACTATGCTTTCGAGGTGTGGCGTGCGGCTCATGGCGCTGGAGTCCAGCTGCCGGCGGGACTGGTCGATCCGGGCCACATCTCCGCGCACGATCAATTGCTGATGCAGTCGGTCTTGCAACCGCTGGTCGACGGCGCCATTTCCAAGACCGTGGTCTGCGAGCCGGACACCACCCCGGAGCAATTCCGGCAGATATTCAGTTCCGCCTACGAGCTGGGCGGCAAAGGCACCACCGCCTGCGCTGGACACGAACTGGTACACGTTGTCGTT
>DAIQQI010000362.1:0-3422 GCA_036786925.1 Steroidobacteraceae bacterium | reverse complement strand
GGCTGTCTACGCGTCGATCCTGCCCAAGCTCAAAAAAGGCGCCGTGCTGCTGTTCGCGCATGGTTTCAACATTCATTTCAAACAGATCAAGCCGCGCAAGGATCTGGATGTGGTCCTGATTGCACCCAAGGGCCCGGGCGGCCTCGTGCGCCGGCAATACCAGCAAGGGCGTGGCGTGCCCTGCCTGATCGCGGTGGCGAAAGACGCCAGCGGCGCAGCCTTTGATCGCGCCCTCGCCTATGCCGACGGCATCGGCGGCACTCGCGGCGGCGTGTTGCTGACCACTTTTGGCGAAGAAACCGAAACCGATCTGTTTGGTGAACAGGCTGTCCTGTGTGGCGGCGCCACCGAATTGGTAGTCCAGGGATTCGAGACGCTGGTGGAAGCCGGCTACCAGCCGGAAGTCGCCTATTACGAGTGCATGCACGAGCTCAAGCTGATCGTCGACCTGCTGCACGAAGGCGGCATCGCGAAGATGCACAAGTTCATTTCCGAGACCGCCAAGTACGGCGATTTTGTCAGCGGCCCGCGCGTCGTGAACAAGTCGAGCCGCAAGGCGATGCGTGAAGTGTTGCGTGACATCCAGACCGGCAAGTTTGCGCGCAGCTGGATCCGGGAAAACAACGGCGGCCGCAAGAAGTACAACAAGATCCTCAAGGCAGACCTCAGTCATCCGATCGAAAAAGTCGGAGCGTCGCTACGCGCCCGCATGCCCTGGCTGGAAGCCGGGAACTGAGAACCGCGAGATCGCAAGTATGATTTGTTAGCTGGAGTAGCAACATGGCGCCCAATCCCGACCGAGTGCTGATATTCGACACCACCCTGCGCGATGGCGAGCAATCGCCAGGATGCAGCATGACGCAGCCGGAAAAGCTGCGTGTCGCGCGTGCGCTGGCCGAACTGGGCGTCGACATCATCGAAGCGGGATTTCCGGCGGCATCCCGCGGCGACTGGGAATCCGTCAACGCCGTTGCTCGGGAAATTCAGGGCGCAACAATCTGCGGGCTGGCGCGCTGCAATCGCGAAGACATCACCGCCGCGGCACGTGCGCTCCAGGATGCCGAGAAGCACCGCATCCACGTGTTTCTCGCGACCAGCGCGATTCATCGTGAATACAAGCTCAACATGGCGAAGGACGAAATCATCCGCTCGGCGGTCGAGGGCATCCGGATCGCGCGAGAATTCTGCGACGACGTTGAATTCTCGCCCGAGGACGCATCGCGGACCGAGCTCGAGTTCCTGGCGCAGGTGGTGGAGTCGGCGATCGAAGCCGGCGCCACCACCATCAACATCCCGGACACCGTGGGATACACCGTACCGCACGAGTTTTCCGAGCTGTTCCGCTACCTGCGTAAGAACGTCCGCGGCATAGACAAGGTCGTACTCTCGGTGCACTGCCATGACGACCTGGGCATGGCGGTAGCTAACAGCCTGATGGCGGTGGTCGCCGGCGCGCGCCAGGTCGAATGCACGATCAATGGCATCGGTGAGCGCGCCGGGAATTGCTCGCTGGAAGAAATTGTCATGGCTCTGAAGACCCGCGAAGCCTTCTTCAATGCCACCACCGGTGTCAACAGCACGCGGCTCTACCCGACCTCGCGCCTGGTGTCGAGCATCACCGGGATGCCGATACCTCGCAACAAGGCGGTCATCGGCGAAAACGCGTTCGCGCATGAATCGGGTATTCACCAGCATGGCATGCTGAAACATCACAGCACCTACGAAATCATGCGGCCGCAGGACGTCGGCCTGTCGCGCTCGAGCCTGGTGTTAGGCAAGCACAGCGGCCGCCACGCCTTCCGTGAGCGGGTCAAGGAGCTGGGGTTTGAATTGGAAGAGGCCGAACTCAATCGCGTGTTCGACGAGTTCAAGGCGCTCGCCGACAAGAAGAAGGAACTGTTCGACGGCGATATCGAAGCCCTGGTGCTGCGCTCCGAGGGAGCTGCGTCGGGGCCCTGGACGCTGAGCAAGATGAATACCCGTTCCGGCGACGCGGCAGGTGCCAGCGCAACCGTCGTTCTGGCGCATAGCGATGGCCGTTCGGTCGAACGCACCGCCACTGGCGACGGCCCGGTCGATGCGGCCTTCAAGGCGATCGAAGCCATCACCGGCATCAATGCCCAGCTGCGCAAGTTTGAGCTGCACAGCGTCTCGTCGGGCGAGGATGCGCAGGGCGAGGCCGTGGTCTACGTCGATTTCAACCAGCGCAGTTATCGCGGCGCGAGTGTCAGCACCGACATCGTCGAGTCCAGCGCGCGCGCGTTTCTCGAGGTCATGAACCGCATCGAGCAATCGCAGCGTTCGCAGAACCGGGTGGAAGTCGAGCGATCCGGCATCCGCAAGGTCGCGCAAGCGGCCGTTTAGGGATCGTCAAATGAACCAACCGACGACGCTGTTCGAAAAGATCTGGTCGGCGCACGAAGTGTCGCCGCAAAGCGCCGACACGCCCGCGGTCATCTACGTCGATCTGCACCTGATTCACGAGGTGACCACACCGCAGGCCTTCGCCGAACTGCGGGCGCGCGGCCTGAAGGTGCGCCGGCCTGAGAAGATCCTCGCCACCATGGACCACGCCACGCCGACCCGCACCGAACAGGTGTTTGGCGGCATGCCAATCACGATCGACTCGGCCGCCAAGCAGATCAGGCAGCTGGAAAAAAACTGCGCCGATTTCGGCATTGAACTGTTAGGTTTGCAGCATGATCTGCGCGGCATCGTGCATATCATCGGGCCGGAACTGGGCGTCACGCAGCCTGGCCGCACCATCGTTTGTGGCGACAGCCACACCTCCACGCATGGCGCCTTCGGCGCACTGGCGTTCGGCATCGGCACGACCGAAGTTGGCCATGTGCTCGCAACGCAATGCCTGCTGCAGACCAAGCCGAAGACCTTCGCGGTGAACGTCAACGGCCGCCTGCCCGCTGGCGTGACCGCCAAGGACCTGATTCTGTCGATTATCGGCAAGGTGGGTGTGTCCGGCGGCACCGGACATGTCATCGAGTATCGGGGAGCGGCAATTCGCGCGTTGTCGATGGATGAGCGCATGACCGTATGCAACATGACGATTGAAGCCGGCGCCCGTGCCGGCATGATTGCACCCGACGACACGACCTTCGAGTACCTTGCCAGGACACCGCGTGCACCCAAGGGCGCTGCCTGGGACCAGGCCGTGGCCCGGTGGCGCAAGCTGGCAACGGATGAAGGCGCGGTGTTCGACAAATCAGTCGACATCGACGCCAGCCAGCTTGAACCGATGATCACCTGGGGCACGAATCCTGGGATGGTGGCGCCCATTTCCGGGAACATTCCGGACCACCATGGTGATCCGGTGTTCGACGCGGCGATTCGTTACATGGGACTGAAGCCGGGCGAACCGATTCGCAACTCACCGGTGAATGTCGTGTTCATCGGCAGCTGCACCA
>DAIQQI010000495.1:0-1066 GCA_036786925.1 Steroidobacteraceae bacterium | reverse complement strand
GACCAGACCGAGAGTGACACCCAGCAGAATCCACGGCAGCAATTCGCGGCGCGCCAGCGCATTGGCGAATCTGAGAGCCGGGGCGCTGGGCGCGGAGCGCGTATTCGGCATCGTTTCAGCCGAACCGGCCGCGGATCAGCTTCAGCACCGCACGCGCGCACTGCGCTTCCGCACCTACCGGTCGCCCCGGACGCTCGCGCGGGTTCCATGCGTAGAGATCGAGGTGAATCCAGTTCCTGGTCGCGGTCACGAAGCGCTTGAGAAACAGCGCGCCTATCGTCGCGCCGGCAAAGGCATGGCTGGCAACGTTATTGATGTCCGCGACCTTGCTGGCGAGGTCTTCGTCGTAGGACATCCACAGCGGCAGCGGCCACAGCGGATCGTCGGTGGTCTCGCCGGCGGCGACCAGTTCGGCTAACAGCGCGCGGTCGGGACTGAAGGCGGCCGGCAACTCCGGTCCCAGCGCCGTGCGGGCCGCGCCCGTCAGGGTTGCGAAATCGACCAGCAGCGCCGGTGACTCGCTGTCCGCATCCGCAAGCGCGTCGGCCAGGACCAGGCGTCCCTCGGCATCCGTATTACCAATTTCCACGGTCAGGCCTTTACGCGAGCGCAGTACATCGCCGGGGCGATAGGCGTTCGAGCCGACGCTGTTTTCCACCGCCGCGATCAGCAGCCGCAACCGGATCGGGGCGCGGCCCGCCATCAGCATTTCCGCCGTCGCGAGCGCGCAGGCGGCACCGCCCATGTCTTTCTTCATCAGCAGCATGGCCGCTGATGGCTTCAAATCGAGGCCACCGCTGTCGAAACAGACGCCCTTGCCGACCAGGCTGACCTTGGGCGCATCGGCCGCGCCCCAGGTCAAATCGAGCAGCAGCGGCTCACGGGCGCTGCCCTGCCCGACAGTGGCGATCATCGGATAATCGCGTTGCAGGTCGGACCCGCGGACAACCCGCAGTTGCGCACCAAACTGGTCGGCCAGCGCCTGCACTTCGTCTGTTAGCTCGGCCGGTCCGAGGTTATTGGCCGGCGTATTGATGAGATCGCGCGCGCGGGCCAGCGCGCGCCA
>DAIQQI010000072.1:0-11370 GCA_036786925.1 Steroidobacteraceae bacterium | reverse complement strand
CTTCGCCCTCAACCTGGTGGCCTTCCCGGTGAAGCAGCTCCCGGTGCAGATCCTCGCGGAGATCCTCCGCGGCGGCTCCGAGGCCACCGCGCTGGCGGGGGCCCCGGTGCTGGGCGGGCACAGCATTCGTTGTGAAGAACCGGTATTCGGCCTCTGCGTGTTAGGTTTCGTGCATCCCGGGCGGATCTGGCGCAAGTGCGGCGCGCGCCCTGGCGACGTGCTGATGCTGTCCAAGCCGCTCGGCACGGGACTGCTGGTGTCCGCCAACAGGCCGGGACCCATGGCGGCGGCAATCGCGTCGATGAGGATCACCAATCGCGCGGCGGCGGCGGCGCTGCAGGCGCTCGCGCGCGCTCCGCACGCGGTTACGGATGTATCCGGCTTCGGCCTGGCCGGTCACCTCGAGGAAATGATTACCCAGTCGGGTGTCAGCGCCCGGCTGGACGCAGAGCGCGTTCCGCTGTTAGCAGGCGCGCTGGCGGCGGCGCAGGCGGGCGTGCGCACCTCGGCGCACCGTCAACCGCTTGCCCCCGGCAGCGTGCTCGAATTCGCGGGCAATGTCAGCCAGGAACTGCGGGCACTGGTCACGGATCCGCAGACATCCGGGGGCTTGCTGGTCGCGGTCGACGCGGCGGACGTCGCGTCGCTGACCTGCGCCGGATTCACGGCGATTGGAACCGTGTCTTCAGGTCCGGCCAGACTGTTCGTGTGCTGACGCGCAGGTGTTGCGCGCCAGTGCTGCCGAGGGCCGCGACCAGGCCTTGATACCAATCCGACAAGGTATGCCGCTGCAACGCAGACCAGAGCTGCCGATGTCGCGCCCGGCGTTCCGCCACGGACATGCAGACTGCCTGCCCGATCGCGGCAGCGATGCTGCGCGGTTGCGCGGCGTCGACCAGCAGCGCACTTGTTAGCTCCCGGGCTGCGCCCGCGGTGCTTGCCAGGATCAGGATGCCGGGATCGGCGCCGTCCTGCACTGCCACGAACTCTTTGGCAACCAGGTTCAGACCGTCCCGCAGTGGCGTGACACAGGCGATAGATGCGGCCGCCAGCTGACTGAGCGCCTCTGCATGCGGCACACACTGTTCCAGCCACTCGATCGGCGTCCGTGTGCTAACGGCGTATCGCGCCTGTATATCCACAGCTCGATTCCGCAGCGCGTCGCTCAAGGCCTGGTAACCCGGCAGGTCCACGCGCGTCGGCGCCGCGATCTGCCGGTAGCGCAGTCGGTGGCGGGCGTCGGCCGAGGTGGCCATGAAGTACTCGAAACCTGTCAGGCGTTGGTGCAGTCCCTTGGCAGGGTCAAGGCGGTCAATTCCCAGCATCAGCGGCGTCGCAGCGGTGTTTGCATGCGCGCGCGAACGCCGGACTTGTGACCGCAGGGCATTCGCATCGACGCTCACCGGGCAGACAAGTGTTTCCGGGCCGCTGACAAAGCCCGGGATACGAGCCAGTAACTGTGCAAACGCGTCCCGGTCCTGGTGAGTCTGAAATCCCGCCAGATCGTAGTGACGCATGGCCGACAGCAGATCCATCAGGATCGGCTGCCGGTGCTGTGATTCCGCGATCGCGAACGACGTGTGCAGAAAGAACCCGATGCGCGCCCGAATTCCCAGGCGCCGCAACTCCTGCGCCAGCGGCAGCAGGTGATAGTCATGAACCCAGATGACGTCGTCGTGACGCAGCAAGGGTTGCAGCAGCCGTGCAAACCGGCGATTCGCCGCCCTATAGGCCCAGTAGTCGCGTGCCTGGGCTTGCGCCTGATTTGATAACCCATGCAACCAGGGCCACAGCGTACTGTTGCAGAAGCCGACGTAGTAATGCCGGTATTCATCCGGCAGCAGGCTGAAGCTTGCATAGTGGATCGCGTCGTCCTGATAAAGTCTGGCAGGCGCTGCGGCTTCATTGCTGACCAGGCCATCCCAGCCGCACCAGAGCGCGTCCTGGCCGCGTAGCGCCTGTCGTAAGGCGCTGCCGAGTCCGCTGACCACGCCGTGTTGAGCGGATGACAGCACGCGATTCGAGACCATGACCACGCGGCTCATAGATCTTGCAGCCAGTCGAGCAGCGCAGCGGGGTCCGAAAATTGCCAGGGCGCTGATATCCGAGGTCCCACCGCGATCGCGCTGCCCCGATGAGTCTCCGCCACGCGCATGGCCGGAAGATCGGTTTCATCATCGCCGACATAAACCGGTTCCCGGCCGCAAAACGGCGCTTCGCGCAGGAATTGCGCGACGGCACCGCCCTTGCCATGGCCCGATGGCCGGATTTCGAGCGACGCAGGGCCTGCCTGCAGCTGTGCTGAGCCGGCAAGGTTTTCTGTCATGCAAGTCATCAAGTCGCGGGTCGCGCGTTCGTGCTGCGGGGCCTGCCGATAGTGCACGGTCAGTGCCAGTGTCTTGTCTTCCAGCAACAGGCCGGGATGTCTCGCAACATGTTTCTGCAGCGCCAGTCGTGTGGCTGCAGCCCAGGCCGGGGTGTTAGCTCTGTACAGGGTGCCGTCGCTCGATCGGCGCTCGAGGCCATGCAGGCCGGCAACCGGCAGTCGCAGCGGCCGCAGCAGGTGGTCGATGCTCTCGATACTGCGGCCAGTGATGAGAGCCACGGACCCGCGCAGCCTGGTTGTCAATTGTGTTAGCAGCGTGACCAGGCGCGGGCCGACACGTACCTCGGCAGGTGTCGGCGCGAAGTCGACCAGTGTGCCGTCAAAGTCCAGGAACAAGCCGATATTTGTATGCAGCACGGGCTTCACAGATGTTATTCGGCCGGTAGCACCGGTGTTTTAAGGCGCGCGAGGTCCAGCACCAGGATTCCCGACAGTATCAGCAGCATGCCGGCGACCTGCCAGCCGGTCAGGCGCTCATTGAGGAGCCAGTAGGCAAGGATGACGGTGGTCGGCGGACCGACCGTGGCCACGACCGCGCCGCGCACCGCGCCCACGCGCCGCAGGCCCTCAGCCTGCAGCAGCACCGGCACGAACATGCAGATCGTGCCGATCGCGATCAGCAGCAGCCAGGTGCCACGGTCGTATTGGGCGATCGCGGCGAAATCGCCGGTCAGCAGAAAATGCATCGCCAGCGCCGCGGCCGACGCGGTCATTGCATATAGCGTGAAACGCGCGCTGCCAAGTTCCCGGGTAAATCGCGCCCCGATCAGGAAATAGATGCCATAGCTGATCCCGGCGAGGATCGCGAACAACCCGCCCGTGGCGTTAGCCCGCAGTTCGTCCACGTCGAACCCGCCCACCGAAAAGAAGATACCCACCCAGGTCAGCGCGACCGCCGACAGGACGGCGTTGGTCGGCCGGCGCCGCTCCATGGCAGCCGTGGCTGCGACGACGAATGCCGGATAACCAAACAGCAGCACGCGTTCGATGCTCGCGTCGATCAGCGTCAGCGCATGAAAATCCACCAGCGCGCCGAAGAAATAACAGATGACGCCCGCTGCCGCGGCGGCTAACAGAGCAGTTCGCGACGGCGCGGCCAGCGCCGCGCGGCCTTCGCGCAGCAGCGCAAAGCTCCAGAACAAAGGCAGCGCGATCAGTGCGCGCACGGTTACCAGGGCGTTGCTGTCGACACCGCGCGCATACAGGGCCTTGGCAAACAGGCCTTTGCAGGCGAACAGCATCGCGCCGAACCCAACCAGCACCAGACCCCAGGTGACGCCGCGTTTCGAATGCGAATCAGGCAAGGCGGGCGCTGTCCCTCGACAGGGGCTGACGGGCGCGCCCGCGGGTCAGCATGGCGAGCGCCCAGATGACGCCGCCGGTGATGAACACTTCGCCGAGATTATCCAGTTTCAGTTTCATGCCGGGCGGCGCGGCCGACAGCAGCATCACCACGCCACCTAACAGCATCCAGATGAACCGTCGGCGGATCAGCAGCACCACGCCGGTTGCAATGACAACCAGGCAGGCAATGATGGACGGGTAGGGCGGCGCGTCGCGGGGCGTGAGCGCCTGGCCCTCGAAACACAGGCGGTCGGCCGTGACCACGGTGGAGTAGCGCACCAGCCCCTTTTCGCAAACGGGGTACAACTGGTCGCGGGAGAAATGCGGCAGGTCGTAAATCATCAGCGCCGCTGTTAGCAGGCAGAACACCAGCATGCCGGCACGGGTCTGCGCCCAGCGCACACCCGCAAGCCGCAGGATTGCGCCGCAGCCGATGATCAGCCAGGTACCGAAGATCCAGTGAACCCAGAACCGCGGCCAGGACAGGGCTTTCAGCGTCTCGCCGATGCCGATCAGGCTGCCGGCCGCGACCACGCCGTTGTCCCAGACGAGGCCGGCCTGTGGAACGATCAGCACGGCGGCCGCCAGCAGGCCGCTCTGGCGGTAGATCCGGACCAGCCAGGCGACCAGCAACACGTGCAGCAGGGTTTGTATCCAGAATAAAGTCGTATACACGCGAGGTCCTCCGAAGGTTCTCGCGGCGAGTAAACCACAGAGCAGGGCGCGAAGGCGATTGTGCTTGCGTGTCGCGACCGCTGCCCCTAATTTGGCCGCAGTCATTCGCACAGCTGCGTTCAAGAGGAAGCCAGATGGCCGGACCGTTGCAGGGAATCAAAGTCATTGAAATGACCAGCGTGGTGCTCGGCCCCTGGGCCTGCCAGATGCTGGGCGACATGGGCGCCGATGTCGTCAAGATCGAACAGCCGCGCGGCGACAGCAATCGCACACTGGGCGCGGCGGCCAATCCTGGAATGGGCGCGCTTTACCTCACCTGCAACCGCAACAAGCGCGGCATCGTGCTCGATCTCAAGCAGCCGGCGGCGCGCGCCGCGTTGTTAGCCATGGTGAAGACCGCCGACGTGCTGATGCACAACAACCGGCCACAGGTCATGACCAAGCTCGGTCTCGACTATGCCGACCTGAAGAAGGTCAATCCGCGCATCATTTATTGCGGCGCGTATGGCTATTCGAAAAAGGGCCCGTACGGCAGTTACGGCGCGCTCGACGATTCCATCCAGGCGGTCAGCGGCATCGCCATGCTGAACAAGCTGGTGTTAGGTGAGCCGCGTTACCTGCCGACCATCGTTGCCGACAAGACCACGGCGATTACCGCTGTCTATGCCATTCTGGCCGCATTGTTTCACCGGGAACGCACCGGCGAGGGTCAGGAAATCGAAGTTCCGATGTTCGAAACCATGACCAGCTTCGTCATGGCCGAACACCTGTGGGGCATGGTCTTTGAACCGCCGAAAGGCCCGCCAGGCTACGTGCGCCTGATGAGCCAGCACCGTAAACCCTATCCGACCAAGGACAGTTACATCGCGATACTGCCGTACCTCGATGCGCACTGGGAGAAGTTCTGCCGCCTCACCGGCCATCCGGAACTGATCGATGATCCGCGCTTCAAGACGCTCGCGAATCGCGTGCGCAATATCGATGCGACCTATTCAATAACCGGTGAGATCATGGCGACCCGCACCACCGCCGAGTGGCTCAAGGTGTTCGACAAGTCTGGTGTGCCGGTCATCGTGGTCAATTCGCTGGAAGACCTGATTACCGATCCGCATCTGACGGCCACGGGTTTCTGGCAGTTCCAGGAACACCCCACCGAGGGCCGTCTGCGCATGGCCTCATTCCCGGTGAACTTCAGCGCATCGCCGGCGGCCATTACGCGTCCGGCGCCGCGTCTCGGCGAGCACACGGTCGAAGTGCTGCGCGAAGCCGGGCTGTCGGATCAGGAGATCGGGCAGCTGACAGCGAGCGGCGCGGCGATGACGGCCGAGCAGGCCCTGAAGACGGTTGGCGAGGGCGGCGATTGATCCCGAACACCTGAGGAGCAGTCAGATGCAATTCCTTTTTGCGATTCTCTTGTCCCTGTCCGCCGCAACGGCGATCGCCGACATGCCGCGCGTCTGTGCTAACAAAGACGAGGCTGCGCGGATCGCGCCAGCGCTCGCCAAGGGCCCTGTCGGTCCGGTGACCAGCGCGGCGCTTGCCCAGGAGCTCGGTCTGAATGAAGCGTTGATTGTCAGCACCTACGATCCTCAGCAGGCGGTGGGCGTCAGCGGCGCCAGCTTCGCGCAGGTGTGGGGCAGCCTCAATGCCTGGGGCGAGTCCATGATCCTGATTACCAAGGGCGGCAATGTGTTTGAAGTGAGGAGCACGGTTCCGCCGGGAGAACCGTCCAAGCGCAGCAAGTTCTTCAACCTGAAGGGCTCGGGCACCGGGCTCAGCGGTCACCTGCGCCCGGACCTGATCACTGCGATTTACGGTTTTGCGTTGCCGACCAAGGAAGGCGCGACCCGCGGCGTGATGTTCTTCGGTGAAAACGCTGAAAGCGTTTACGGCGTTTTCGTGGCGTCGGAAGGCCGGCAACCGACCGCGGATGAAATGGCGAAGTTCCAGGCCACCTGGGACTTGCTCAAGTCCTTGCCGCCACTCTGTACTGCACGCTAGCGTCTTTCGCTCGCTCGCTCGCTCGCTCGCTCGCTCACTTTGCTGCGCTGGTGCCGTTGCCGTTAACGGCACCGGCACCGGTACCTCCCGCATCCAGCGCCATGCGCACCAGTTGCGCCACGGAGTGGGCGCCGGTTTTTTCCATGACGCGGGCGCGGTGAATTTCCACGGTGCGCTGGCTCAGCCCCAGGTCCGCGGCCATCACCTTGTTAGATTTTCCGGCCATAAGCAGCTGCAGGACCTCATGTTCCCGCGGCGTGAGTTCGGCGAACTGCCGCCGCAGCCGCTCGACATCACGGTGCGCCTTGCGGTTTTCGCTGTCTTTCTCCAGGGCCTTTTGCACGCGATCGATCAGATCCTGGTCGCGAAACGGTTTTTGCAGAAAGTCGAATGCACCGTGCTGCATGGCTTCCACGGCCATCGGAATGTCACCGTGGCCGGTTATGAAAATGACCGGCAGCATGGCGCCGCGCACATTGAGTTCCTGCTGCAACTCCAGGCCGCTCATGCCTGGCATGCGCACATCCAGCACCAGGCAGCCCGACTGCTCCGGACGGTAGTGCGCCAGGAATTCCTGCGCCGTGCCGTAGCAATCGGCCGGCAGGCCGAGCGACTTGAACAGGAAACGCAGCGACTTGCGTACCGCGTCATCATCGTCGACGACAAAGACAGTCGGCAGGTTGTTGTTCATGACAGTCGTCCGTTCGGTATGGGAAGCCGCAATTCAAAACAGGCGCCGGGGCCGGTACCCGGAATATAGCGCAGGCTGCCCTGGTGAGCCTCGGCAATGGAACGGCTGATCGCGAGCCCGAGCCCCGTGCCGCTGCTTTTGGTGGTCTGCAGCGGCGTGAACATGCGATCCGCAAATCCAGCCGCGACCCCGGGTCCGTTATCCATGATCCGCAGTCGCACCGAGTCACTGTCGCGTTCGCAGTTGAGCCGGATATGACGTTGACTGGGGGCGTTGTTCATCACGGCTTCCATCGCGTTGCGCAGCAGATTGAAGAGTATCTGCTGGATCTGGATCTTGTCGATCAGGATCTCCGGAAGCTGATCTTCGACCTGTGCGGTAATGCGTATTTCATTGAGTTTCGCGTCGCTCGAGCAGAAACCGACCACGTCGGTGATCAGCGCATCGATGGTCGCGGGTTCCTGCTGGGTTTCCTTCTTGCGGATCAGGTTGCGCAGGCGGCGAATGATTTCGCCGGCGCGCAGCGCCTGCGAGGCAATTTCCTGCAAGGCCTCGCGCACATCGGCCATGTCGGTCGCCGGCTGGGCTAACATGCGAAAGCTGGCCTGGGCATAATTGGATATGGCGGTGAGCGGCTGGTTGATTTCATGGGCGATGCCACCCGCCATTTCACCCAGGCTCGCGAGCCGCGCGACTTCATTCATGCGATCTGCGGTGCGGCGCGCCGATTCATCCGCGAGCCGCCTTTCGGTGATGTCATCACCGGACAGCAGCAGCGTGCCCGCGCCGCTGAACGCCTCAGCCATGCAGACACCGCGCCAGGCCACCAACCGAGTATTGCCCTCGCTGTCGACGATTTCATATTCGTTATAGTCTTCCGGTGCCTGGTCGCCGCCATGGCACCTGATGCCCGCAAGTTGCTCGGACACCGCCTGGCGCCGCTCTTGCGGAATGGCGAGCTGGCACCAGTCAGCGCCAACGATTTCCGCCTCGCTGCGGCGCAGGATCTCGCAACCCTTGCGATTGATCAGCACAACACGGTTGTTTGCGTCCAGCACCATCAGCGCAACCTGGGCGATTTCCAGGTAACGCCGCGCCAGGTCGCGTTCCTTTTGCAGCGCGTCCATCGTTGCGCGCCGCAAGCTGATGTCGTGCAGCACGCCGACGAAACGCGGCGGGTCCGCATCGGCAATCTGGCCGATCGACAGGTGCACAGGAAACAACGAGCCGTCCTTGCGCTTCGCAACAACGTCGCGGCCGATGCCAATGATGTGGCGCTCATGCGTGCGCATGTAATTTTCCATGTAGCGGTCATGCGAACCATGGTCGGGCTCCGGCATCAGCGCGTTGACGTTTTGCCCGAGAAGTTCCCGGGCCGCGTAGCCGAACAGCTTCTCGGCGGCGGGATTGAACAGCTCTATGCGACCCCGATGATCAATCAGGATCACCGCATCGACGGTCGCTCCTAGCAGCGCTCGCCACGCTTCCAGCACCGGGATAGTTTCGCGTTCATTCATCGCTCAGGATTTTGCTTGCCTGCTGCTCCAGTTCCTCGAATTGTTCGTGATCGACTGCCCAGAAGAACGCCCAGACGGCGCCGCCGAGCAGCACGAGAGAGAGCGGAATCAACAGGTACGCACTTTCCATGTCAGGTCCTGGACTTCGTATTGAGTCGTGTAGCGTTCCATACCACCAGCAATGAACTCGCCGACATGCCAAGCGCCGCCAGCCACGGGGGCATCATCCCCAGCGCCGCAAACGGAATGGCACCGAGATTATAGAGAGTCGCCCAGGCGAGGTTCTGCCGAATTCTCAGCATGGCGCGGCGCGCCGAGTGCACCGCATCCACGACCGCGGCAAAGTCCTCGCGCAGCAGCACCATGTCCGCGGCGGCCTGGGCCAGATCCGCGCCCGAACTCATGGCGATGGAAATATCGGCGGCGGCCAGCACCGGGCCGTCATTGATACCGTCGCCGATGACTGCGACACGGCGGCCGGCGCTCTGCAATCCTTTGAGGTAGCGCAATTTGCCCGCGGGATCGACGCCGCCCTGCCAGCTTTCAAGGCCGAGCTGTTCGGCGAGGCTGCGTACGGTTTCGGGGTGATCGCCGCTCAGTATTTCGATCTGCAGCCCGGTCGCACTCAATGCCGCGAGCGCCGCACCGACACCCGGGCGCAGTTCGTCGCCGACCGTGATATGCGCGCTCGCGCCGCCCGCATGCCCAAGCCAGATCCCGGCGCGCTGCTCGGCCGGCGGTGTCCCGGCAAGTTCAGCGACAAAATCGTGCCGGCCGAGGCGCCAGGTGCGGTCGTGAATGACCCCTTCGAGACCCCGTCCCGGGTGCTCGGTCACCTGGCTGGCTAACAACTGCGGCTGCGCATGGGGTCGAAAAGCCAGTGCCAGTGAGTGCCGTGAGTGGCGCTCGAGTGCCGCGGCCACCGCCAGATGCTGCTCCACGGGACGGCCGTCCAGCGATTCGCTGCGGGTAATCGCCGGCTGTCCGCGGGTCAGTGTGCCGGTCTTGTCTAACAAGATGGTATCGATGCGCGCCAGCGATTCGACCGCGCCGGCGCGCAGCACCAGCACACCACGCCGGGCCAGCGCCGCGGTTGCCGCCGCCAGGGCCGCGGGCGCGGCCAGCGACAACGCGCACGGGCAGCTGACCACCAGCACCGCCAGCATCGCCGGGAAGGCGCGCGATGGATCGGTCATCCACCAGGCTGCAAACGTCAGCGCCGCCAGCAGGATGACCACCGCGACGAAATGCCGGGCAATGCGATCGGTGATCTTTCCCAGCCGGGCGCGGCCCGATTGTTGTTGCGCCAGCAGGCGGGCCAGCATCGCAACCGTGGACTGGGCTGCCGGTTCCGTCGCCAGCACCGTCACCGGCGCGCCGACATTGATCGATCCGCCTAACACCCGGTTGCCCGCGAGTTTTGGCACCGGTGTCGATTCACCCGTCAGCAGCGACTCGGCCGCATGGGTCTCGCCCTCGGCGATCACGCCGTCGGTCGGAAACACCGACCCTACCGCCACCATGAGGCGATCGCCCGGCGCGATGCGGTCTACCGCTACTTTTTCCATCACGCCGTCGGCGCGGAGACGGCGCGCTTCCTGGGGCAGTGAGCGCGCCAACGCATCGCTGACACTGGTCGCATCGTGTCGCTGGCGCGCTTCCAGATAACGGCCTGTTAGCAGAAACAGCACAAACATCGCGATCGAGTCGAAATACACCTCGCCGCTGCCGCGAACCAGATTGATAACGCTCGCGCCATAGGCGAGCAGCAGGGCGAGGCTGACGGCAGCGTCCATGCCGATCAGGCCGGCGCGCAAGTCCCGCCATGCCCCCGACAGGATCGGCATGCCCGAATAGAACAGCACCGGCGTCGTGATGATCAGGCAGGCCAGTTCCAGCAGCTGGCGCATGTTGGCGCCCAGGCCCTTGTCGGCGCCGAAATACAGGGCAACGGCGTACATCATCAATTGCATGCCCGCGAGCGCGGCAAGACCGATGCGTTTCAACGCCAGGCGTTGCTCGGCGCGCGATTGCCGCAGCTGTTCGCGGCTCGCAACCGGTGCCGCCGGGAATCCGGCGTTGGCCAGTGCCTGCAGAATCTGGGTCAGTGAGACGTCCTGGCTGCGCCAGCCCACCGTAACCCGTCGTTGCAGCACGTTGACATCGACATGGCTGACACCGGCGACATTCTGCAAGGCCTTGCGCACCGTGCGTTCGCAGTTGGCACAGTGGATTCCGGTCACGCTCAGCAGCGCCTGGCCCTCGCCGTCGACGACGCTGGCCCAGTGATCGCGCATTGGCACCGTGGCCGCGTTCATGGGTCTCCCGGGCGGAGCACGCCTCCTGTCGCCGGTACGCGCCCGCGCAGCAGCCAACCGGACGCATCCGGCCGCAGTTCGACCAGCCAGTAGCCCGCCGCCAGCGGTTGGGTCATTACGCCGACCAGCTGGTCACCGCGTGACTGCAGTTGCAGCGTCTGGTCGAGACCCGACAAGGTCGCGTGCGCGAGGCGCAGTGTGACCGCGACACCCGCACCGGTCGCGCCATCGCGATCCGCCAAGTCCACCGCGACCGTGCGGCCGCTGACTGTCAGCGTGGCGCGCAGGTCGCGCTGCGCGGCTTGCGCCAGGCCAGCCAGATCGCGATCGGCTCCGGCACCCTCGGTGTGATAGACCGCCGGCAATTCGCCGGCGCCCTGGACGGCGGCGATCACGACCACCACGAGCGTACCGGCGATGCAGGCCGCCAGCAGTATC
>DAIQQI010000361.1:0-3444 GCA_036786925.1 Steroidobacteraceae bacterium | reverse complement strand
GGAGTCGTCGACGTGCAGGGTCACCTGGATCGGCTGGCAGCACACCTCGCAGTCTTCAATGAAACTGCGCGATTGATCCGTCAGGTCAACGCTCAGCCTGGATGACTCGCCGCAATATGGGCAGTCGAGGTCCGCCCAGGTCTCCAGCACCGCATGGGCACCCGGTTGAAAAACCGGCTCCAGTCCATACAGCAGATCGATTCTTGCATTGTCCATTTGCTCAATTCTGTTAGTTCGCATGTGCAAATTTCCTCCGTGGCGGGACGGCGGCCGCTTATAACGGCTTGCCGCCTTTCCTGGCCTTGTCATGCATCACAGCAGCATCGCGACTGTCCTGGTCGCCGCGCCTGGCGCGCGCCTTGCCAGCGGACTCGGCCGCGAGGTCGCCCGGCTGTACGGGGTCCGGCCTATTTTTCGCACCACCCCGTTTAACGAACTGCGTTTCCTTTTCGTTGAAGCGCCGGCCGGCCTCCTTGTCACCTTCACCTTGATTCTTTGGGGTCATTCGGGTCTCCTGGAATGGTGCCCAACTCTGCATCCGGTACGTCATGAACTCCGTCAGCACGAACGCCGACAGCACGTAGGCGGATGCCTGCATGCATAGCGGTCGGCGCGGCGGCGTAAACTGCGGCAAACCGGAGGGCTGCAGGATGCAAATAGGAATGATCGGACTGGGGCGCATGGGCGCCAACATGGCGAGGCGCCTCGCGCGCGCCGGCATCGAGGTCATTGCCTTTGACCGGTCACCCGAGGCGCGCTCGGCGATCACCAGCGAGCCTGGCGTGAGAGCGGTGCTTTCGCTTGAAGAGCTGGTGACGACGTTAGAAGTTCCGCGTGCGTTGTGGCTGATGCTGCCGGCCGGCGAGGCCACGGAAACGACGCTTACCGTGCTGCGGCCTTTGCTGGCACGAGACGACGCTGTCGTCGATGGCGCAAATGCCTACTACGGCGACAGCATGCGTCGCGCGTCGATGTTAGCTGCGAGCGGCATTGAGTACGTCGACGCAGGCGTATCCGGTGGGATATGGGGTCTCGAGAACGGCTATGCGCTGATGCTGGGCGGCAGCGACGCTGCCATTGCACGCCTGACACCCGCGTTCCGCGCGCTGGCGCCGGCACCGGATCGTGGTTGGCTGCATTGCGGGCCATCCGGAGCGGGTCACTACGCCAAGATGATTCATAACGGCATCGAGTACGGAATGATGCAGGCTTACGCCGAGGGCTTTGCGCTGCTGGACGCCAAGACCGAGTTCCGGCTCGACGTCGCGAAAATTGCGGAATCCTGGCGCCACGGTTCGGTGGTGCGTTCCTGGTTGTTAGACCTCACCGCGGAGTTCATGCGCGACGGTCATGCGCTCGACAACATCGCGCCGGTAGTGGCGGATTCGGGCGAAGGCCGCTGGACAGCGCTGGAGGGGATTGAACTCGGCATTCCGACGCCCGTAATGAGTCTCGCGCTGATGCAGCGGTTCTCGAGCCAGGGCAAGGCCGACTACCAGTCGAGGTTACTTGCGCGCATGCGTCAGGCGTTCGGTGGTCATGCCGTATCGACATCTCCGGCGGCCACGGCATCTGCGAATGCCACCACTCCAGTTCGACGCGCCTGAACCACCGGGATGCCGCCTTTGCCGGCGACCACCCGTATCATGCAGCTGTAGTACCTGGCTGCGACGCAGGATCCAGTGCCGGGTTGTGCCAACCCCCATAGCGCTGCACCACGCGATCTGCCGACGCCGGGCCCCAGCTTCCGGCGGCGTACATCTCGACGTCGGCAGCGCGCGCCTGCAGTTGATCGATCACGGCCCAGGATGCCTCGATGGCGTCGCTGCGTGCAAACAAGCGCTGGTCGCCGCGGATGGCATCCGACAACAAGCGTTCATAGGGCATCATCTCGTCCGCCTGCGAATTGAGCGCAATCAGCTCCACTTCGCGTCCGACGATGGACTCGCCCGCGGCCTTGACCCGCGCGCCGAGCGCGATCGCCACGCGATCGGGGCCCAGATGGAATCGCAGGTAATTGGCCCGCGGCAGCATCGATTCATCGAACAGCTGCTGCGGGGGACGCTTGAAGGTGGCCATGACCTCGGTCGATGTGACCGCAAGATTCTTGCCGCTGCGAATGAAGAACGGTACGCCGGCCCAACGCCAGGAATCGATATCGACACGCAGCGCCGCGAAAGTCTCGACTGCAGACTGGGGATCGACGCCGGGTTCGGCACGATAGCCGGCGTACTGGCCGCGCACCAGAGAGCGCTCTTCCGGCAGGCGAATGGCCCGCAGCACTTTCATTTTCTCGTCGCGCAGGGCTTCGCTTTCGATGTCCGTGGGCGGCTCCATGGCGATCATGGCGAGGATTTCGAACAGGTGGTTCTGCACGACGTCGCGAATCGCGCCCAGTTCTTCATACAAACGGCCGCGGCCGTTGACGCCGAATTTCTCTGCCATGGTGATCTGCACGCTGTCGACATAGTTCCGGTTCCACACCGGTTCCAGGAAAGCGTTCGCAAAGCGGAAGTAGATCAGGTTCTGCACCGGCTCCTTGCCGAGAAAGTGATCGATACGGAATATCGAGCTCTCGGCAAATACGGACTGCATGACGTGATTGATGGTGCGCGCGGATGCCAGGTCGCGGCCTAACGGCTTTTCGACGACCACGCGGGCCCCGGCGGCGCAGCCGGAACTGCCCAGCTGTTCGACCACCGCAGTGAACAGCGACGGTGGAATCGCCAGGTAATGCAGCGGCCGCCTGGCCTCACCAAGTTGGCGGCGCAGGCTGATGAAGGTGGCAGGATCGCCGTAATCGCCCTCGACTACGCGGAACTGCGCGCACAACGCGCCGTAGGCGGCTTCATCGACGCCGCCGCCGTGCTGCGCCAGGCTGTCCCGAATGCGGTCACGCAACTTGTCAAGAGAACCGACGCCGCGGGCAACGCCGATGACCGGCATCGCGAGACGCCCGCGCCGGATGAGATTCTGCAACGCGGGAAAAATCTTGCGGAACGCGAGGTCGCCACTGATACCAAAAATGACCAGGGCGTCGGAACGGAGTGGATCCATGTCCTCACTCTAACTGTTCACGCTGCCGCTGCGTGAGCGGCCTCGCATTCGACACATGCTAGAGTTTGCTGGATGTGGAAGCGGTTCGCCTACTACGGAGCGTTGCTGGCAGCGGGAACGCTCGGCTTGCAGTGGTTGGATTACCAGCGATTGGTGCGCGCATATCCGCGTGACATCTACATTGTAATTATCGCGATCGCGTTTCTGGCGCTGGGGATCTACATCGGCGCGCGCGTCCTGGGCGCTCCCAGGCCGGCGCCTTTTGCAGGGAATCCCAAGGCAGTCGCGGCACTCGGCATCAGCCCCCGCGAGCTAACAGTGCTGCAGGAGATGGCGCTGGGCCGCTCCAACAAGGAAATCGCGGTGTTGCTCGAGGTGGCGCCGGAT
>DAIQQI010000071.1:0-11403 GCA_036786925.1 Steroidobacteraceae bacterium | reverse complement strand
ATTGGATACGCGCGGACAGGATGTCGCTGTGGGTGTGCGACCCCTGTGATCGCGGGTCGGCAATGACACGCGACACGTCGAGGGGCATTTCGCCGCAGCGCAGTTGATTGATGCCCGCGGCGTTAGGGCTGCAGTTGTGCGGATTGATCAGAGCGGGCGTCGAGGCCGGAAATACGGTGACCGGCAGCGGCTGAATCAAGTAGCCGGCGCCCGGGTCGTTACGCGTCTCGGAGCGGAAATAGAGCAGGTCCATCGTCAGCGAGTCGATCGGGCGGAAACGCAGCGAGGCCTGGTAGGCCTCATTGTCATAGCCGCCAAGATTGCCACTGTTACCGTCCCAGTTGTACCCGGCGACAGTCGATGCAACGCCCTTGCCAGAGTTCGGATAGTTGTTCTTGTACGTGCCGTCGAACTCTGTCTGCACGCCGTAGAGGCGCACGGCGAGCTTGTCCTGCCAAAGCGGAATGCTGACGGCGGCCGTCACGTCACGCCGCTCGTCGGTGCCCACCACGAGACCCACGGTGCCTTCCCACTGGCCCAGCGTCGGTCGTTTGGGCACCCAGTTGATCGCGCCGGCGAACGAGCTCTTGCCGTACTGCGCATTCTGGGGTCCCTTGATGATCTCGATGCGCTCGATGTCGAGGAGCGAGAAATCGATGTTGCCCTGCTGCTGAACGTGGATGCCATCCACAAACGTGGCAACGTTCTGGTTACGGTCTGTCAGCGCGTTTTGTGTCAGGCCGCGGATCAATGGCGCAGGCGTTGTGCCGCCCGAATAGGCCTCGTATGAAAACCCCGGGGTAAACGCAGCGATGTCGGCGAGACTGGTGACATTGCGTTCCTGTAAATCCTGCGCCGAAAATGCCGACACGGCGATTGGAATATCGTTGAGTTTCTCTTCGACCTTGCGGGACGTCACCACCACTTCTTCGAGCGTCACAACGCTACTGCCGCTCTGCGCCATCGCGGCGGGCAGGCAGGCAGCCGCCCCTAACACGAGCGCGAATGTCGCAGAGACTGCGCGATGGCCGGTACTACGTAGCATCGGGCCTGAGTGGTTGCTGGTCCTGACCATGTAGATATTTCCCCGTTTGAAGATGAATCAATTTTATTAAGTGCGCGACGATCGATTCTGTGTTGTGCAAAAACAACGAACGGAACGCACAGCTCCTCGAAAAATAACCCTATCAGCAATCGATGGTGGTGTGTAGTCAGCGACGCATGATTAATGCGCGCTTAGCCATGCGGCGGTTGCAAGTATGCGAGAAAATCGCTCAAAAATACCGACGCCACTTTAAAGGCGCAATTTCACGCCGGCAGGATCGTAGGGCGCAACAGGCAGGATGCGCGCCGGCCGCTCCGCGCCGACGATGTGCACGGTCAGGCGTGCGTTAGATTCAACCAGATGCGTGTCGACGTATCCCAGCGCGAGGCTGAGCCCGGTGTGATGCCCGTAGCCACCGGAGGTCACGAAGCCGACGCGTTGTCCATCGACCCAGATGGGCTCGAATCCAAACGCATCGGCATCGATCGAGTCGATCGCCATCAGCACCAGCCGCTGCGCGGGCCCGGTCTCGCGCTCCCGCAGCGCGGCGCTGCGGCCGATGAAGTCGGGCTTGGAGAAATCAATAAAGCGGTCGAGGCCCGACATGCCCGGCGTGTACGACTGCGCGAATTCCGCGGACCACACGCCATAGCCTTTTTCGAATCGCAGGCTGTCGAGTGCGCGCATGCCGATTTGCCGCAGCCCGAACGGCTCGCCCGCCGCGCACAGCGCGGCCCACAGCGCCCGCTGCTGGCTGGCGGGCACGGTGATCTCATAGCCGAGCTCGCCGGTCAGCGACAAGCGCCCGACCACGGCCTGCAGCATGCCGACGTTCATCGTCCGGCACGACATGAAGGGCAGTGCGGCATTCGCGACGTCCTCGTCCGCGAGTGCCGCGAGGATCTCCCTCGATCGTGGTCCAGACAACGAGAAGCCGAGCCATTCCTCCGACAGATTGCGGATCCCGACGCCGGTGCGGGGCAGGTGGTCACGGAACCAGCGCAGATGCCACTCCTGCAGGATGTAGGAACCAACCAGCCAGAACCGCTCCGCGCCGAGTCGCGCGACTGTTAGGTCGCCCATCAGCTTGCCGGCGGGACTCAGCATCGGCGCGAGCCGGATGCGCCCCACCGCCGGGACGCGCGATGCTAACAAATGGTTCAACCAGGATTCGGCGCCAGGTCCGGTGACTTCGTAACGCGCATAAACGCCGGTTTCAACCAGACCCGCGGCGCCGCGCGTCGCACGCACTTCGGCACCCACGAAATCATGAGCGTTGGAGCGGCGCAGCGACGGGTTCTCGACGAAGTCTGGCTGGCCCGGCGCAAAAAACAGCGGCGTCTCCATGCCCCAGGTTTCGCCGAACTGCGCACCCGCGGCGCGTAATGCGTCATAACACGGCGTGACCTTCAAGGGCCGGCCAGCGGGAAGTTCCTCGTTAGGATAGGTCATGGAAAACCGGCGCGCATAAAACTGTCGCGTCGTTGCCTTGAGATATGCGTCATTGCTGGCGAAGGCGCCAAAGCGCGCAACGTCCATGCCGAACACGTCGGCGCCGGGGTCGCCGTCGACCATCCAGTGCGACAGCGCGAGTCCGATGGCGCCGCCCTGTGAGAATCCGGCCATGCAGCCGCAGGCAGCCCAGTAATTGCGCAACCCGGGCACCGGGCCGACTAACGGATTGCCGTCTGGCGTAAACGTGAATGCGCCGTTGACCCAGCGCTTGATGCCGGCGTCCTGCAACGGCGGAAAGCGCGCGAAGCCCGCGGCCAGTTCTTCGGAAATCCGCTCGATATCCTCGGGCAGCAGCTCCATGCCGAAGTCCCAGGGCGCGCCGCCGGTCTGCCAGTGCACGGGATTGCGCTCGTACACGCCAAGGCACACGCCGTTGCGTTCCTGGCGCAGGTAGGTGTAGCCGTCCATGTCCGTGACCGAGCACATTTCCTCCTTCAATGCGGCCAGGGCAGGGATGTCGCCAGTCACCAGGTAATGATGCTGCATCGGCGTCACCGGCAGATCGACGCCAACCATCCGGCCGACCCGCCGCGCCCAGAGTCCCGCCGCGTTGACGACATGCTGCGCGGTCACTGGCCCGAGCTCGGTGTCGACGCGCCACTCGCCACTCGGCAGCGGCGTCAGCGCCAGCACGCGATTGCGCAGGATCACCTGCGCGCCGAGTTTCTTTGCGGCGCCGGCGTAAGCGTGGGTCGTGCCGTGCGGATCGAGGTGTCCTTCCTGCGGGTCGAACAAGCCACCCTCGACACCCTTGAGGTCGATGATCGGGCACAGCGCCGCAATCTCCGCAGGCGTGATCAGTTGCGCCTCCATGCCGAGCGTGCGAAACAGCGCCCACTCGCTCTTGAGCCATTCCCAGCGCGCCGGCGTGCAGGCCAGTTCAATGCCGCCGGTCATATGCAGGCCGACACTCTGGCCGCTTTCTTTTTCGATCTGACGGTAGAGGCTAATCGTGTAATTCTGCAGCGCAGAAATATTGGGATCCGAGTTGAGTGCGTGAAAACCGGCAGCGGCATGCCAGGTCGAGCCGGCGGTCAGTTCCGAGCGTTCGATGAGGGCGATGTCGGTCCAGCCGAGCTTGGCCAGGTGATACAGGACACTGACGCCCACGACTCCGCCGCCGATGACGACGACACGATAATGACTTTTCACCGGCGGTCCTCTGCTATTACTTGATGATTCCTCAAGTTACCGCGATAGTAACCTGCCGGGCGGGACTTATGGAGGGGGCGATGTCGGAAATCAAATTGATCAGCCGGCGCGGGCGTGAGACGCGTCGCGCCGCCCGCAGCCAACAGGGGGCCGCCAAGCTCCCGTTCATACGCCGCAAGATCCCGGTGGTCGAGCTGCTGCACCCGGAAGCCATCGACATCATCGAGCAGAATGCCGAGACAATCCTGCAGGAAATCGGCATTGAATTTCGCCGCGATCCGGAGTCCCTTGCGCTGTGGCGCGCGGCCGGCGCCGATGTCAAAGGCGAATTGGTGCAGTTTCCGCGCGGGATGTGCCGTGCGCTGCTCAAGACCGCGCCGTCGGTGTTCGAGGTGCACGCGCGCAACCCCGCCAAGACGGTGCAGTTCGGCGGCGACGCGACCGTGTTTTCTCCGGTCGGCGGGCCGCCGTTCGTCACCGACCTGGACCGTGGCCGGCGCTACGCCACGCTCGAGGACATGATCAATTTCGTCAAGCTGGCGCACACGGCGCCGGCGATTCATTTCTCCGGCGGCAGTGCCTGCGAGCCGATGGACATCCCGCCCGGCAAGCGCCACCTCGATGTGCAGTACTCCTATTTTCGCTATAGCGACCAGGCCTGCGAGGGCACGCCTGAAACTCCGGGCCATGCGGCCGACGCGGTGCGCATGGCGCAAGTGCTGTTCGGCGAAGCGTACGTTGATTCGCACGCGGTGCTGCTCGGCAACATCAACTCGAATTCGCCGCTCACTTTCGATGGCCGGATGTTAGGCGCGCTGCGGGAATTCGCGGCGCACAACCAGGGCACGATCGTGGTGCCCGCGGTACTGGCCGGCGCGATGGGGCCCGTGACCACGGCCGGCTGCATGGCGGAAATCCTGGCGGAGACGCTGGCCGGCATGGCCTTGACGCAACTGGTGCGGCCCGGCGCGCCGGTCATCATGGGATCTTTCGTGGGGGCGGTCTCGATGCGGACCGGTTCGCCAACCTTTGGGACTCCCGAAGCAACGCAAATGATTTTCGCGACCGCACAGCTGGCGCGGCGGCTCGGCATTCCCTGTCGCAGTGGCGGGTCGCTGTGTTCGTCGAAACAGGCGGATGCGCAGGCGGGCTACGAGAGCGCGCACACGCTGCTGCCGACCTTGTTAGCAGGCGTGCACCTGGTGACGCACGCCGCGGGGTGGCTCGAGGCCGGACTGGTGGCGGGCTACGAAAAATTTGTCATGGATGTCGACCAGCTGGCGATGATGCAGGCGCTGGCGGCTGGCATGGACCTGACCGAACGTGGCCAGGCGATGGATGCGATCCGCGAAGTCGGGCCCGGCAGTCATTTCCTCGGCTGCGCGCATACACTCGCGAATTTTGAAACGGCGTTTTATCAGTCGACGATCGCCGACTATTCCTCGTTCGAACAATGGTCGAGCGAGGGCAGCCTGAACGCCGAACAGCGTGCTAACGCCGTGTGGAAGAAGATGCTGGCCGACTACGTGGACCCCGGACTGGATCCGGCGCTGGATGAAGCGCTCAAGGAATTCATGGCCAGGCGCCGATCCGAGCTCAGCGACGCGGTCGAAGAGGATTGAGTCGAACGATGCTGCAGCGTTACTCCGCCTTGGCGCTGGCGCGCGCCGCGTTAGGACGCGGTGACTACTGGCGACCGCTGTGGGGCCGGCCGGCGCCCGAAGCGGCCTACGACGTCGTGGTCGTGGGCGCGGGCGGGCATGGTCTCGCCACCGCGTACCACCTCGCGCGCGATCACGGCATCAAGCGCATTGCGGTACTGGAGAAGCGTCTGGTCGGCTACGGCAACGTGGGTCGCAATACCACGATCGTGCGCTCGAATTACCTGCTGCCCGAGAATCACTATTTTTACGAGGATTCGCTGCGCCGCTGGCAGACGCTGTCGCGGGATCTGAATTACAACGTGATGTACAGCCCGCGCGGGGTGGTGGATCTCGCCACGTCCGATGACGAGATGACAGCGTACGCGCGCCGCGGCAATGCGATGCGCCTCGCCGGCATCGATGCCGAACTGCTGGACCGCAAGGCGCTGGCGCGTTTCGTGCCGGCGCTCGATCTGGACGCGCCGCGGCGTTTTCCGATCATCGGCGGGATGCTGCAGCGGCGCGGCGGCACCGTGCGGCACGATGCGGTGGCCTGGGGGTACGCGCGTGCAGCCGCGGCACTCGGGGTGCATATCGTCGAGGACTGCGAGGTCACCGGCCTGCGCACCGCGGCTGGCATCGCAACCGGCGTCGAAACCATCCGTGGCTACGTCGCCGCAAACCGGATCGTGTTCGCAGTCGCGGGTCACACCGGCGCCATCGGCACGCTGTTAGGCCTGCGCCTGCCGGTCGAGACACATCTGCTGCAGGCGATGGTGACCGAGCCCGTCAAGCCTTTGTTAGACACGGTGCTGATCTACATGCATCCGCACGGCGAGGTCTACCTGAGCCAGTCCGATCGCGGCGGACTGGTGATGGGTGGGGCCCTCGACGGGTTCCCGTCCTTTACGCGTGAGGGCCAGTGGTCGCGGCTCGAGGACGTCGTGCAGAGCGCGGTCGCGCTGCTGCCACAGATCGGCGCGCTGCGCCTGCTGCGGCAGTGGGCCGGGACCAACGATCAGACGATGGATGGCAGTCCGCTGATCGACCGGCTCGGCTGGGACAACGTGTTTCTGAACGGTGGCTGGTGCTACGGCGGATTCAAGGCAATTCCCGCCTCCGGCGCTGCCTGTGCCCGATTCGTGGCGAGCGGCACCGCGCCCGATCTGATCAGGGCTTTCCGGCTGTCGCGCTTCGCGACCGGTCACATGCTGGACGAGAAGGGGGCAGGGCCTTTCCCTGCGCGGCAATAGCCATGCGTCTCCGCTGCCCGCATTGTGGACCGCGCGACGTCGAGGAATTCGAGTTCCGCAGCCTTGTACCCGCCGCTGGCGCAGCCGCGTTCGAGCGTGTCTATGAGCGCGTCAATTTTTCGGGACAAAGCACCGAGTACTGGCAGCACGTGCACGGCTGTCGGGCCTGGCTGGTTGTGGGTCGGGATCCCTCGGCCGGCGAGGTGCGCGCCGTCCGCTTGCTGGGAGCGGCGCCATGAATTCTCCGCACCCGCGCCGCGGCTCGCGGCTGGGCACCGCGCCGGTGAGCTTCACGTTTGACGGACGCCGCTACGCCGGCATGGCCGGCGATACCGCCGCATCCGCGCTGCTCGCCAACGGCGTGCAGTTGTTAGGGCGGAGCGTCAAGTACCGCCGGCCGCGCGGCCTGATGAGCGCGGGACCCGAAGAACCCAACGCGCTGCTGACGGTCGGCCCGGCGCCCGCACTGCTGCCTAACGTACCGGCGCCGCGCCTCGCCATTGCCGATGGGCAGCAACTCGTAAGCCAGAATCGCTGGCCGACGCTGCGGTTTGATCTGGCCTCGTTGTTAGGAATCGGTGGCGCCCTGTGGGGTGCGGGCTTTTACTACAAGACTTTCATGTGGCCGTCGTGGCGCAGCTACGAGGGCGTGATCCGGCGCCTCGCCGGACTCGGCAGCGCGCCTGGTGCCTGTCAGCTCGCCGCGCCGCGCACCGAACACCTGCAGTGCGACGTCCTGGTCATCGGTGCGGGCGCCGCGGGCCTCGCAGCGGCGCTGGTTGCGATGCAGGCGGGCGCCAGCGTCATTGTCTGCGAGCGCGAGCCTGTGTGCGGCGGCGAGCTCGAGTTCGAAACGGCTAGCATCGAGGGCCTGCTGGCGCAGCGCTGGATCGCTGAAACCTGCGCGCGACTCGAGGCTGGCGGCGCGCGCCTGCTGCTCGAGACCGTGGTGGTGGGCGGCTCCGGCGGCCTCAGCATCGCGCACCGCGAACCGGGGGGCCGACCCGAAGACGCCACGGTGTTTCGGATTCGTCCGCGCTCGCTCGTGATCGCCACCGGCGCGGTCGAGCGGCCGATTGCATTCATCGACAATGATCGTCCGGGCGTCATGTTGCTCGGAGCCGCCGAGCGCCTGCTGGCGGGCTTCGGTGTCTGCGTGGGCAAGCGCGTGGTGATGTTTGGCAACCATGATCGCCTCTACGCCGCCGCGCGACGCCTGCTGGCCGGCGGAATGCGGATTGCGGCGATCGTTGATGTTCGCCCGCGTCACGAGGATCTCAAGCTCGACGATCTGCTGGCTAACGGGGTCGAGTGCCTGTTCGAGACTGCGTTGTTAGCTGCGGTGGGCTCACCCGGGGTGCGGGCCGCGAAACTTGCGCCGCTGGCGAATGCGGGCAGTGTCACGACCATCGCCTGCGATGCCATCCTGGTCAGCGGCGGCTGGACACCCTCGACGCATGCCGGCCTGCATGAGGGCGGAGTCAGGCAGTTCGCGCCGGAACTCAGCGCGTTCGTTACAGGCGCTGCACCGGCATGGCGTGTCAGCTGCGGCGCTGCGAACGGTCAGGTGGAACTGTCGCGCGCGCTCGCCGATGGACATCAGGCTGGACTCACCGCCGCGGCACAGGCGCGCTCGCTAACAGCCGAACAGGGCACGGCGCCGCTCGCGCACGGCGACTCCGCGCCGCAACTGCTGCCGTTCTGGCGCTCCAGCGCGAGCCGTGCCGATGAGAAACGCCAGTTCGTCGATCTGCAGAACGACGTGACCGTGGCCGATCTGCGCCAGGCGCTCGCCGAGGGTTTCCAGGACATCGAGCACGTCAAGCGCTACACGGCGCTGGGTTTTGGCACGGAGCAGGGCCGCACCAGCGGCGTGCTGGGCGCGGCGATTTTGGCCGAGTTGTCGCAGCGCCCGCTGGCCACCGTCGGTGTCAGTCGGACGCGGGCGCCCTTTCAACCGGCGACGCTCGCCACGCTGTGCGGGGATCGACACGGATGGGCGTTGCGGCCGGAACGTCGCACGCCACTGCATGAATGGCATGCCGCGCATGGCGGAGAACTCGAGTCGATGGGACTGTGGATGCGGCCGCGCTTTTATCGACCTAACGGCAGCGACGCGCTCAGCGCGGGCATTCATGAGGCCGCGCGCGTGCGTACGCACGGCGGTATTGCCGATGGATCGACGCTGGGCAAGATCGAGGTGTGCGGCGCCGACGCCGCGGCGTTCCTCGATCGGATCTATCTGACCAAGGCGAGCACCATCCGGGCCGGCCGCAGCAAGTACATGGTGCTGCTGCGCGAAGATGGCATGGTGCTCGATGACGGCATCGTGCTGCGTCTCGCGGCTGATCGCTTTGTCGCAACCGTCAGTTCCGGGCACGCCGGCCACGTGCTGTCGCACCTCGAGTTCTGGCGCGATCTCGAATTCGCCGAGCGCCACGTTACCTTGACCGACGTGACCGAAGCCTGGAACGTGATTGTCGTGGCCGGGCCGCAGAGCACCGACACGCTGCAGACAATTCTGGGCAGCGAGTGGCAGGTTGAGCTAACACGCCTCGGACACATGGACTTCAGCAGCGGGCGCTGGCGCGGGCGGGAACTGCGGGTGCTGCGCGCCAGTTTCTCCGGCGAGCGCGCCTACGAGCTGCACTGCCGGTCCGCCATCACGCTGCTACTGTGGGAAGCGCTGGTTGCCGCCGGTCTCGCGCCCTACGGACTCGAAGCCATGGATGTGCTGCGTGTCGAAAAGGGCTATCTGGTGGGCACCGAGATGAACGGGCAGACGACGCCGCAGGATCTGGGCATGGATTCGCTGCTCAGGCTCGGCAACGCCTGCGTCGGCAGAGAGTTGCTGGACCGTCCGGGACTCGCGGACCCGGAGCGACCGCGACTCGTTGGGCTGCGCGCGGCCGATGAAAAGTCGATCTTCTACGGCGGCGCGCAGCTCACGCGGCCCGAAGATCAGCAGCAGGCCTGCGGCCATGTCACGTCGTCCGTCTATAGTCCGGCGCTGGGGCAATGGATCGGGTTGGCGCTGGCGTCGCGGAGCATCGGCATGGGCGCCGAACTCATCGCCCGCGATCCCGTGCGCGGCCGGCAAACACGCGTCCGTGTTAGCTCGCCAGTACATGTCGATCCGGCCGGGGAGAAAATGAAATGACGGCTGGCGCCGCCCGCAGTGATCTTGAGTCGCCGCCGACCGTGGGCGAGCGGCCGCTGATGTCGTGCATGGAACTTGTGTGCGCGCCGCCGCGGCACGCAGCGCCGGGCGCAGTGCCGGGCCTGGAGGCGCACGGCGCTGCCTTGCACGTCGCGCCGGGGCGCTGGCTGCTGTTAGGTGCGGACGCCCAGGCCGTGGCCGCTGCCGTTGCTGCCGGTGCCGTCGCGATAGATGTGGAAGGCAAGTGGCGCTGCTTCGAGTTACGCGGCGCGCGTGCCGTTTCGCTGCTGTCTGCTGGCGTCAACGTCGCGGAGATTCTCGAGGGTCGCGACTGTGCGGCGGTGCCGTTGTTTGACTGTCCAACCGTGATCGCACGACACTCGCGCGACCATGGCTTTGATGTGTACGTGCATGCCAGTTACGCGGCCAGTCTGCGCGCGGCCTTGCAAACGGCGCTGCAGCGTATCGCGCGATCATGACCAAGCCAGGAAAGTCGCGGCGCGCTCGCGCGTCAGCGCCGCGCCGATCGCGCAGCAATGAGCTCGCGTTCACCGCATTGCGCCGGCGCCCGACTCAAGCCCGTGGCTTGCGACGCGTGATCGACGTCATCGACGCCTATGAGCACTTGCTGGAGAGTCGGCGCTTCGAAGATCTGACGATGGAGGACATCGCTCATGCTGCGAAAATCCAGGTCGGCAGCCTCTATCACTTCTTTCCTGACAAGACCGCCGTGGTCGTGACCGTGCTTGAGCGGATTCTGGTGGAAGATGGCTCGGCGTTTGAGCTGACGCCCGCCGACGCCCGGCGCGGCTTTCGCGCTTACCTGGCTGCGCTCGAAGCGCGCCTGATGTCCGTCTGGTGTGCGCACGGCTCATTGCTCGGCCTGTACTCCGCCTTTCAACGCCACCCGCTGGTCTGGAAGCAGACGCTGGCACAGCGCCAGCGCGCCGCGATTCTGGTGGGCGCCAAATTGCGCCAGCTCAAGCCACGGATTTCCCGCCGGCGTGCGCTCGAGCAGGGCCGGATGATCGCGATGGTGATGGGCGTATTGATAGACAACCTGGTTTCCCTGCCGGCTGCCGCTCAGAAAACACTGCGCCGCGAAACCTCCGCCATGCTCGGCCGCTACGTCGGATTGGCGAGCTAGGGCATCGCCACGCTGTAGACGAACGTGGCCTTGGGCGTACGCTGGTAGCGCGTCGCGATCGTGTCCTTGATGCCGGCGTAGCGATCCTTCGCATCGACGTAGCGCGCCTTGAGCGCCTCGGCCGGCTTGCGATCGGCGCGCGACTTGATGACCAGCACCTGCTTCTGGAGTTGCGCCACCGCAATGGGCAGCGCCTCGAAATCGATCGCCATGCAGCCCTTGTCCTGGCCGTTAGCTGCGGTCTCCTCGTCACGCCAGGTGAGTGCGCCGGCATCAAGGAAGCTGCCGACCTGGATCGCCGCGAGCTGGCTGTAGTTGCGCGGCGTGCCATCGGCCGCGTACATGCCGCGCGAGATATGGCCGAAGGCCCAGGTGATGCCGTCGCGCAGGATGCGCCGATGCTCATCCGCCGTGAATACGCCCTTCGTGACGAGGTAGCCGGTGAGCCACAGCGCGGAGTTCTGGGCTTTCAGCTCCTCGAGCGTCGA
>DAIQQI010000070.1:0-11505 GCA_036786925.1 Steroidobacteraceae bacterium | reverse complement strand
GCGCCAGGAAATCGCTCTTCGCGCGGCTCAGCCGGTTGAGTTCTTCGTTTTGCTGGCGCAGATCGCGGGTGCGATCCAGCACTTCGCGCTCCAGCCGCTGCTGGGTCGCAGTCGCCTGGCGCAACTTGCGGCGCTGCACATACAGCGGGCTAAATGCCAGGCCGATGGCCAGGATCGCATACAGCAGGTAAGCCCAGAGGGTGCGCCACGGCGCGGGCTCGACCGTCAGTGCTAACGTCATCGGTCGCGTCGACCACCTACCGTCGCGGGTCGCAGCCCGCACCTCCAGCACATACTGTCCGGAATCCAGGCGCGGGTAGTCGATGCGGCGCTGCGCGCCAAGATCGATCCAGTTATCCTGCAAGCCGCGCAGACGGTACGAATAGCGGCTGCCGCGCGCGTCGCTGAAATCGAGCGCCGCAAACTGAAAAGTCACGAATTCATCGCGATATCCCAGGTCGAGCGTCCGCAACAATGGATGCGGTAACGCGGTCGCCAGCGGCCGATTCAGCACCGCCACCTGTGTCAGCACGACATCCGGCGGCGCAGGAGCCTGCTCCAGTTTTTTCGGATCGAAGTAGTTGAAACCCTTCGGTCCGCCGAACAGCATACGGCCATCGCTGGCGCGCCAGTGCGCGCCGAAGTTGAATTCTTCGTCCTGCAGCCCCTGGTCGCGATGATACGGCGTCACTTTGCCGCTTTCAGGGTCGAAGCGCATCAGGCCCGCGTTGCTGCTCATCCACAGCGCGCCGGTGTCATCGCTGTGAATACCGTAGATCGTATCGTTTGTCAGCCCATTGATCTTCGAATAGTTGCGAAAACGGATCGCCGCCGGCGCCGCGCTGGAACCCACGACCAGGTCCAGGCCGCCGGTGTCGGTGCCGATCCATACGCGGCCGCGTGCATCCACATGCAGCGCGTAAACGGTGTTAGCAGAAATACTGTTCGCGGCGCGCGGATCGTGCCGGAATACCCGCAACACCTGCCCGTCGCGCGACAGCAGATCGAGGCCGCCGCTGTCGGTACCGATCCAGAAATTGCCGTTGCCATCCTCGGCAATCGCGGTAGCCCGCGGGCTGCTGAGCGAATTTTCCAGCCGCGAATCGTAGGGAATTCTCTGCACCCGGCCGCTCGCGGGGTTGAGGATATTCACGCCGCCGCCGAACGTGCCAATCCAGATGCGCCCGCTGCGATCCTCGTGCAGCGCCATGATCCCGTCGTTGCTGATGCTGTTAGGATTTTCGGCGTTGGCGCGCAGGCTGGTCAGCCGGCCGTCTTTGCCTAAGCGGCTCAGCCCGGCTGTGCGTGTGCCGATCCACAGGTTGCCCGCCCGGTCGGTCAGCAGCGACATGACGTCCTTGTCCGGCAGACGCGCACCGTGCTGTGTCAGTTCGTCGAGCGTGTCGTATTCGCCGGACTTGGGGTCGAAGCGCACCAGGCCGGCGCCGCGTGCGGCGATCCAGATGCGTTCCGGCGAGTCCTCGGTTGCGAACGCGAGAATATTGATGTTGTCGCGCCCTGCCGGAGCGACATGGCCGAGCGCCCAGCTACGGGGGTTCCAGCGACTGACGCCGCCCGCACGCGTCCCAATCCACAGCAGGCCTTTGGCATCCTGGTACAGGGACATCACGAAGTTATCGCGCAGTGACGACGCGATCGTCGGGTCTGACTGGTTGTGCAAAAACCCATTCGTTGCGCGGTCCAGCATGTCCAGGCCCGACATCGTCCCCACCCAGATGCGCCCTTCCCCGTCCTCAAGCACTGCACGAACGTCGTCGGCAATCAGGCTGCCCGGTCGTGTGGCGTCGTGGCGGTAGGCCACGAACGCGCCATCGTTATCGAGACGGTTCAGACCCGCGTCGACCGTGCCTACCCACAGTGCGCCATTGCGATCACCAGCGATCGTGGAAATCTTGTTGCTGCTCAGCTGATTGGCCGCATCGCCGTGCCGCTGGTAGCGACGAAATGTCCGGGACTGTGGCAACCAGCGATTGAGCCCGTCGTCGGTGCCCACCCAGATTTCGCCGTTAGGGTCCTCGTACAGCGCCGTGACCACATCGCTGCTCAACGAATCGTCGCGATCGGCGGTCTCGCGATACGATTCAAAAGTCCCGTTAGCAGGATTGAGCACGCTCAATCCGCCTCCCACGGTACCGATCCAGACGCGGCCCAGGCGATCGATCAGCAGCTTGCGGGTGGCGTCGCTGGCGAGCGAGCGCGGATTGCCGGGATCGTGACGAAAACTCGACCAGCGACCGGTTTGTTGATCGAGCCGCGCAATGCCGCCGTCACGCAGGGCGACCCACAGGTCGCCACGACGATCCTGCTTGAGGTCCCAGACGAAACTGGAGGCGAGTGACGCGCCGTTGCCGCGGTCGCGCGCATAGCGCTGGAATTCATAGCCGTCGTAACGCACCAGGCCATCTTCGGTGGCGAACCACATGAAGCCCTGCGGGTCGCGCAGCGTCGCCATGACCGTGTTCTGCGGCAGGCCATCATCGGTGGTCAGGTGCTGCAGCACCATCGGTGGCACGGCGGACGCGGTCTGCGCCAGGACGAGCAACAGCAGCCCGACTCCACGGCGATGCCACGCGATCATTTTCCGGCCTAACTGCATTGGCATCGCGACCCACGGTCAAGAATCAAAAACAGGCAAAATGAGCCTTTTTCCAACTCCAAATATCGGTCGCCGCGGCCGCGGCTGGCGGGAGCCAGGTCACACTATCCCGGGCCAATCGGGAGTTTCGCCGATTGGGTCTCACTGAGCCCGCGTCTATTGATTCGGGACCCAGTTCACAATCGACGCTGGCGCGACGCCGAAGTTAGTCGGGGTCGTGCCCCACCAGGGAATGCTCTGGCTCCACGTATAGCCCTGCGACCAGGTGTAGCCCTGGCTCCAGGTGTAGCCCTGGCTCCAGGTGTATCCCTGGCTCCAGGTGTATCCCTGGCTCCAGGTGTAGCCCAGACTCCAGGTGTACCCCTGCGACCAGGTATAGCCCTGGCTCCACGTGTAGCCCTGGCTCCATGTGTAGCCGTCGGCGCTGGCCGCGCCGCCCCAGACCGAGCCCGCCATGTCCATGATGTAGTAATTGCCGTTAGCATCGATGTTAGCCGGGCCGCCGAAGTGGCGCTTGCCGGAGAGATCGAGGGCTACGTCCAAACCCACGTTAGCGCAACCGGTCGCCGTGCTCGCCACCGCAGCGACGGCATTGACCAGGCCCGCGCCCTGCTGGAACACGCTGTAGGCCAGCTTACCGCTGCTGGTGAGGGCCGGGCGTGCCGCCGTCATCAGCCGGCACTTGATGGTGTTGTTAGATAATGTTGGATCCTTCTGCAGCATGAGCGCGACGATGCCCGTGGTCACTGCCGCGGCCTGCGAGGATCCGGACATGGTGAACAGGGTGTCGTAGGTATTCATCGAGCCCGGATCGATGTTCGCCAGATAGGTCTGCGAGTTCATCGAGCCGACCATGTGCCCGCCCGGCGCGACGACTTCAGGCTTGACGAAACCTTCGTAGGTGGGACCGGTGGAGGAGAACGAGGCCAGGCGATCGTCGCTGCCGTCGGTCGGTGTGAAATTGTCGGTCAGTGCACCGACCGTGATGACGTACGGCGTATTGCCCGGCACGTCGATGGTCATCGGTTTCGGGCCTTCGTTACCGGCCGACGTGACGACCACGATGCCGGCTTTCCAGGCCGCCATGACCGCCTTGTTCAGCGGATCGTCCCAGTAGTTCGATTGCGGCGGCGCACCGAACGACAGGTTCAGGACCCGGATGTTGTACTTGCGCTGGTTCTTCACGATCCAGTCCAGGCCCGCGATCACGTCGGTGTAGCGGCCGGCGCCGAGGTCATCGAACGCACGCACGATCACCAGGTTGGCCTTGGGCGCGATCGACAGGTACTTACCGGAGAGATTCATGGCGCCGCCAGCGGCAATCGAGGTGACGTGAGTCCCGTGACCATAGGGGTCGCTCGTGACCGTGGTCTTGTTAGCACCGTTGACAACGTCAAAGGCCGCCAGAATGCGCGAAGTAGTGTTGCCGGAGCTGAAATCGTACCAGCTGTACGCCTGATTCTGCGCCTGCCACAGGCCGGTATCGAGCACCGCGATGGTCACGCCCTTGCCGGTGATGCCCTGGCCGTGCAGCGTATCGGCGCCGACCAGCGCTGGGTAACTTGTTTGGTAGAGATACGTGGGCGCGGTGACTGCGCTGCCGTCCGTGAGCGTCTGGCTGCTGGTGGCGTCGCTGACCAGGCTGTCGAACAGGGTTGCCTTGGCCTTGAGCGAACGGTCCGCGGTTATGCGCGCCCGGTTGTTAGCTTTCAGACGCGCCAGCTGCGCAGGGCTGAGGTAGGCCGAAACCGCATTGATGATGCCGAGCTCCTGCTGCACGCGGCCGCCGACCGCCGTGACCTGGCTCAGTGCGTCCTGGCTTGAACTCGCCTCCACGATATACAGCGCCGCGGCGACGCTGTCGTTAGCCTGCGTCGGTGTGGCGACCGCGTCAATGACGGTCGCGGCGGGCACGGCGCTCATCGTGAACAGACCGGCCATGACCGCGGCCAGCATCCGGGCCGCGGGTTTGAAAGCGTTAGGCGAATGCATGTTGCGTTCCATGGGCTTACTCCTGGACGTTCCAGGACTCGGGTGTCATCGATGTGGCCGTCGACGCCACCGTGCTCTGGTTCCACAGGTAACCGTTGTTCCAGAGGTAGCCGTTATTCCAGAGATAGCCGTTGTTCCACAGGTAGCCGTTGTTCCACAGGTAGCCGTTGTTCCAGAGGTAGCCGTTGTTCCACAGGTAACCCTGGTTCTTCGCGTACGTGTTGTTCCAGAGATAGCCATCGGCGCTGATGCGATTGCCGAATTTGTCGATCACATAGAACTGACCCGTAGCAGCGTCCTGGTACGCCGGGCCGCCGTAGTGGCGCTTGCCCGAGATGTCATACGCGATGTTGAGGCCCTGGTTGGCGCAGTTGAGCGTGGTGTTGTAGACGGCGTTGTAGACGTTGACCATGCCGGCACCCTGCTGGAACACCGAGTAGGCGGCCTTGCCGGTGGACTTTACCAATGACGCGGCCGAGGCCGTCAGCCGGCATTTGACCTGGTCGGGCGTCAGCAATGGATTCGCCTGCAGCATCAGCGCGACGGCACCCGAGACCACCGCCGCGGACTGGGAGGTCCCCGACATGACGAACAGGAAGTTGTTATCCGTCGCGAATTCGGGGTACTGCTTCGCAAGCGTCGAGACGAGATTCATGGTGCCTACCATGTGGCCGCCCGGCGCGACGATATCGGGCTTGATGAAGCCCTCGTAGGTCGGACCCGTCGAGGAAAACGAGGTGACGCCGTCATCGGCCGGGTTGGTCGGCGTGTAGTTATCAGTCGTGGCGCCGACCGTGATCACATACGGTGTGTTGCCCGGGACCGCGATGGTCTGCGCCGCCGGGCCGAAATTGCCCGCCGAGGCGACCACGACAATGCCCGCCTGCCAGAGTTTCATCACCGCCTGGTTGATCGGGTCGTTCCAGTAGAACGATTGCGGCCGCGCGCCGAACGACAGGTTCAGCACGCGGATGTTGTATTTCGTTTTGTTAGCGAGGATCCAGTTGAGGCCATTGATGACGGTCGCGTAATTGCTGGTGCCGTTGGCGTCAAAGGCCTTGACGGACACGAGCTTTGCCATCGGCGCGATGCCCTGCGGCTGGCCGTCGATGGATATGTCGGGGCTGCCAATGATGCTGGCAATATGCGAGCCGTGGCCGTAGTCGTCCTGCGCGTGCGCGACCACGCTGGCGATCGCATCGTACTCTGCCAGGATCTTGTTGTTGCCATTCAAGTCCTCGCTGATGTTTTTCCAGTTGTACCAGACGCCACTATCGAGGACCGCAACGGTCACGCCGTTGCCAAAAAATCCCTGCGCGGCCAGCCGGTCGGCGCCGATCTGGATGCGCGCGTACTGGTCCAGGACAGGAGTACCTTGCGTCTTGACCGACGCATCGGCGATCAGCTGCAGCTCAGGGACCTGGCGCAACTGCGTCACCTGCCGCGGCGTCAGGTCCGCCGACACGCCATTGATGATCGGCAACTCGTGCGTGATGCGGCCGCCGGCTGTGCGGACCGCTTTCACGGCCGTCGCGGTGTCCCGGCCTTCGACGATATAGCCGGACGCCTGCGCGGAGTCCGAGGCCGTGGAACTTCCCGGCACTGCGCTGGCTAACGCCACTACCGCGAGCGTGCCGAGCAGGTTGAGTGTGATGCTGCGAGTCTTCATATGCGTTCCAGGTCCGTGCGTTGCGATTCAGTGAGGCCATTTCACCCCAAGGGAGCCCACAGCGGCGCTGTGCGGTACGTCACACTTCCGGCCGGCTAACGTGATGCGGCTCTCATAACGCAGGTGTTAAACAGGTATCGCTCGACCGAGCGAAAGGCGGATCTCGACTAACTGGCGATCGCGACGCCAGCGTCGTCGGCAGCGGCTGCCGGCGACGCAAGTCTGATCGGCGGGTAGAAGTCGCCGAGGCCCTGCTCGCAACCGAGGGCTAACATATTGCGGCGAATCGCATCGTCGTCGATCCCGGGGGCGACGGTGGTCATCCCGAACGCCTGCGCCAGTGCGATGGCGCCGCGGCAGAATCGCTCTGCCGACGGCTGTTGCGTAGCCGCGAGGCTGTAGCGGCGGTCGATCTGCAGCGCCTGCACGGGCAGCTGGGCGACGTTCGACAGCGAGCTGAAGCCACGGCCGAATTCATCGATCATGACGCTGACACCCATGGCAGTCAGCGCGGCGATGATGCGCTCGGCTTTGTCAACCGCAGCGATGGTTTTCTCGGCGATGCGGATTTCGATGCCGCGCGGTGACAGGCGCTGCGCCAACAAGTGCGATTCAAGATCCTTGAGCAGCGTCCCGCCCACGAGGTGGTGACGCAGCGGTGCAAACGACAGCCTGACCTCTGCACCCGCCGCCGCGCGCACGGCGGCCGCGTCCGCCAGGCAACGTGCCAGCGCGCAGCGCGACAGCGCCAGCGCGAGACCGGTCGCGGCGGCAATGGGCAGGAACTCCTCCGGCGCCACTGGGCCACGCAGCGGATGCGTCCAGCGCATGTACGCCTGCACGGCGGCAAGACGTCCGGATTTCAGGTCGTAACGCCCGACGTAGCGCAACTGGATCTGATCGCCGGTGATCGCTTCACGCAGCTCGCGCTCGAGGTCCATGCGCATCGCCGGCAGCATGCGAATCGTGTCCGAATAGAATTGCAGCGAGCCCGCACCGCTGCGCCGCGCCTCGGCGAGCGCCGCGCGCGCGTGCTCGAGCAGCGACTGCGGCCGTGACGCGTCTTCGCCGTGGACCGCCACACCGGCGCAGGGCGCGAGCTGGAAACACGCGTCGCCGACTTCCACCGGCAGCTGCAGCGAATCGCAAATCGACTGGATGGTGCTGCGCATCGCCTCGCGCGCTTTCGCGCCTTCGACCACCACCGCCAGCAGATCTTCACCGAGCTGCCCGATGTACCAGCTGGGCTCCTGTGCCGTCGGCTCGCTCGTGCACTGCGGCAGCCGGCGCAGCGCTGTGGTCGCAACGCGGTCGGCGATCGAGAAATCAATACTGCGCCCGATATCCGCGAGCCCACCGAGGCGGATCACGCACAGCGCCAGCGGCGTGTCGCTCAAGGTTGCATCCGCGATCGACTGCTTCATGCGTTGCATGAATCCGCGTCGCTCCATGCCACCCGCGGCGGCGGCGGACGGCGCATCGGTGGCGCGCGTGCCGGCGGCCTCCGCGGTCTCGGTCAGGTCGCGGATCACGCATAACACGCGTTCGCGCCCCTCTGGACTGACACGCGCTTCGTAGTTGCGATCGCCGTCGACATATGTCGAGGTGACATTGACGCGGCTTGCCAGCGCCTTGCGCAGCATCTGCGTCAGCCGCGGTGCAATCGGCGCGAGCCAGGTTTCCGTGATATTACGGCCGACCAGAAGTTCCGGGTCCGGCCGGTCTGTCAGGCGCCGTCCGCCAAGGCAGGCGGTGATCACGCCATCACGGCGCACGAAGGCCACCAGGTCAGGCAGCGCCTGGATCAGCGAGTCGCTCATTACGCGTCGCCGTTATTGCGACCGCTCAGGGTCCGCAGGCCATCAACCGTGTCCTCGGTAATGAGCGATCGACGGCGAATGTCCAGAATGCCTTGGCGACTCAAGGCCTCGTGATCTGTTTCGACCAGCTTGTCGAGATTGGGCACGTCAGCGGCGAGCGCCGTGCCACCCCAACCGAGCCAGTCATTGCGGTCGCGTTTGGCCTGGTACATCGCGCAGTCGGCCAGCGCCAGCGCCTGCTCCCAGCTGACGCTGTCCGGGGCGCAGTCGACGAAAGGATACGGCGCGAATCCAATCGAGCAGCTGGTGCGCACCGCTTGTCCGGCATGGGCGCGGAATATTTGTTTGGCGACAGTCGCGCGCAGTCGTTCGGCCAGCACCGCCGCGGTATCAAGGTCAGCGCCATGACACATCATCACGAACTCATCGCCGCCCCAGCGCACGACAAAATCCGACGCTCGACACAGGCGCTTCAGAATATCGGACACCTGCATCAGGACATTGTCGCCGCCTTCGTGACCATGCTGGTCGTTGATCGGCTTGAGGTTGTCGAGATCGATGATGATGAACACGAATCGCGGTGGATTGGCGTCCGCGCCGGCGGCGGCGTGCTGCGCAAAGATCCTGGAGATCGCATTGTGCAGGAAGCGGCGATTGCCGAGGCCCGTCAGCGGATCGGTGATGCTCGCGTCCTGCAGCTGCCGATTGACGGTTTCCAGCTCCACGTTGCGCTGCGCCAGTTCCTCGGTTCGCTCGGCAACTTCCGCGCTGAGGCGGCTGGTGTACGCGGCTTCGCGCTGTAGCTTGCGCTGCTGTGCCGCCCATACCGCAAACAATGCCAGCAGGAACCCGAGCGCATACAGCGCATAGGCCCACCAGCTCAGCCACGGCGGCGTTGCCACCTCGAGCGGCATTGCCAGGCCGCGCTCGTTCCACGCGCCGTCGCTGTTAGCTGCGCGCACCCGGAACACGTAGTGGCCGCCGCCGAGGTTGGTATAGGTTGCCTGGCGTTCGTTGTGGGCCTGCACCCAGGTCTTGTCGAATCCCTCCAGCATGTACATGTAGTTGTTAGCCGTCGGGGCGGTGAAATCCAGCGCCGCAAAGCCGAAAGTCACGACATCGTCGCGGAAGCCGAGACTGATCTTCGCGATCGATTGCAGCGAGCGATCGAAATTGACCGGCGCATTGAACCTGGCGAACTCGGTCAGCACTACCGGCGGCGGCAATTCATTGAAACGCAGCCGATCGGGATAGAATGCGTTGTAGCCGCGCGCGCCGCCGAAAAACATTTCGCCCGAGGGGCTCTGGTAGTGCGCGCCGAAATTGAACTCATCGCTCTGCAGGCCCTGGCTGCGGCCAAAGCTGCGAACCTGGCCGTCGGCCGGATTCAGCCGGGCCAGGCCGCGGTTCGTGCTCAACCACAGCAATCCCCGTGCCGAAGACTCGATGCCATAAACCGTACTGTTAGGCAGACCGTCGGCTTCCGAATAGTTGCGGAAACTCAGCGGTTGCTTGCCGACCGGTGTGCCGATCACGCGATCCAAGCCACCGCCGCGCGTACCCACCCAGACGCCGCCGCGCTCATCGACGTGCACGGCATAGACCGTGTCCGCGCTCAGCGACTTCGGATCGTCCGGCGCATGCGTGAAAGCACGAAACCGTCCCGACGCCGGGTCAAGGACATTGAGTCCGCCGCCGTCGGTGCCAATCCAGATCAGGCCGGTGCGATCCTCGGCCAGCGCGGTTGCGCGGTCACTCGACAATCCGGCTGCGCCATTGCGCTGGATGGGGTAACGGGTCACTTTGCCAGTATCCGCATCGATGCGCGACACGCCGCCGCCGTAGGTTCCGACCCAGATGCGGCCGCGTGAGTCGTGCAGCATCGACATGACCCCGGGCGCGCCGAGCGAGGCGGGATTGGCAGGATCGTAAGTAAAGCGTTTGAATTCGCCGCTGCGCGGGTTGAGTCGCGCGACGCCCGCCGTCATGGTTCCGATCCAGATGTGCGTGTCATCGGCCGCCAGGGCCATGATGTTGTCGTCGCTCAGGCCATCTGCACGGCGCGGATCGTGGCGATAGCGTGTCAGCGCGCCGGTCACCCGGTTCTGTGCAAACAGGCCCGAACCCATGGTTCCCACCCACAGCGTTCCCTGCCGGTCTTCGACGAAGGACGCAATGTTGTTTTCATCGCCTTCGCCGAGCTGCCGATGGCCGAAGGACCAGGAGCGCGGATTCCAGCGCGCGGTGCCGCCCGTCTTGGTGCCTACCCACAGCAGTCCGCTGCGATCCTGGAACAGGCTGACAATGTGGTTGTCGGGCAGACTGGATAAATCGGCTGGCATAATGCGAAACGTTGTCAGGCGATAAGTGCGCCGATCGAGCAGCGCGAGTCCATCCGTGGTGCCGACCCAGAGCCGCTGTTCGTTGTCTTCAAGAATTACGGTGACGTTATCGTTCGGCAGACTGCTGCCGTCATTATGTTTTTGCCGCATCACATCAAAGGCGTCCGACACCGGGTCGAAGTGCGCCAGGCCATGGTTGGTGCCGATCCAGAGCGCGCCGCGCGAATCAACACGCAGTGCCTGCACTTTGACCTGGCCCGATTTGACACCTAACGACGCAGTCAGGCGGGCGGTGTAAGAGCTGATGTGGCCGCTCGCCGGTTCGATGCTGTCCAGGCCGGCTGCCGTGCCAACCCAGACTGCGCCGTTGACATCCGCGGCGATTGCAAATATCGAGTCATCGCTCAGCGACTCGGCGCTGGTCAGATCGCGACGGTACTCACGCGCCTCTTTGCCGCGCATGTCGACGACGCGCAGACCGGCATTGCGCGTACCAACCCACAGCCGTTGATCGGCGTCGATGTAGAGCACGCGCACCTGGGCGCGCGGATCGGCGAGCAATTTACCACGGGCGTCCACGGGCGGATAAAAGCGTCCGTTAACAGCATCGCGCCGCATCACGCCGCCACCCGCGGTACCGACCCACAGCTGGCCCTGCTGATCCTGCGCCAGAGCCGCAACCCAGTTGTTAGGCAGGCCGTTGACGGTATTGCGATCGCGCATGATGTGCGTCAGCGTATAGCCGTCGTATTTGTTGAGGCCGTCCTCGGTGGCTATCCAGATGAATCCGGTGGGGTCCTGCGTAATCGCGTGAATCGCGCCCTGCGACAGTCCTTCATCCGCACCGAAGCGCGTGAACCGCGCCGTGGACTCGGCGAACGCATTGGCGCCACAGAACAGCAGCAGCGCGGCAGCCAGCGATCGTCGCCGAAAACAGCTGGCAGGGCCGGCTGCGGCGCGTCGCTTGTTTGCGGTACCCAGGTGCAATTTCACACAATGCCTGTTTTCAACGGACACGAGCCAGAGCGAGCCTGCCCCAGCACCTTAACTAACGGCCAAACTAGG
>DAIQQI010000360.1:0-3484 GCA_036786925.1 Steroidobacteraceae bacterium | reverse complement strand
GTTAGCCAGGATGGCAACGGCGGCGAGCGCCGCGTTGGTCGCGCCGGCCTTGCCAATGGCGAAGGTGGCGACCGGGATCCCGGCGGGCATCTGCACGATCGACAGCAGCGAGTCCAGCCCCGAGAGCGCGGCGGATTGCACCGGTACGCCAAGCACCGGCAGCGTGGTCTTGGCGGCCGTCATGCCCGGCAGGTGGGCGGCGCCGCCGGCGCCCGCAATGATGACCTCGAGGCCACGCGCCTCGGCGGTAGCGGCGTACTCGAACAGCAGGTCCGGAGTGCGGTGCGCCGACACCACCCGCACTTCATGCGGTACGCCGAACTCTGTTAGCGTTTCCGCCGCGTGGCGCATCGTGTCCCAATCGGACTGCGAACCCATGATGATACCGACCAGTTGCGTCATCGCGGCATTGTAACCCAGAGCGTGGGGCTAGCCCTGCAACAGGGCTCGCAAGGCCCGGAACAGCTCGCGCCTGGCGCCCAGCTGCTGCGCTTCGGGCAGGCGCGGGTCGCGGGCGCGCCCCAGGGTCTGCGCTAACAAGTCGAGGTTGGCGTTCGGCACGAAGGCCCGCAGCTCCTGCAGCGCCACGGCGCCCTCGGCGACCAGCCGGTCGCGCCAGCGGCTGATGCGCTTGTCGCGCTCGGTCTCGAGCGCACGCAACCTGGCGGGTTCCTCCAGCGCGGCCAGAATCGGCGTGACATCGATGTTGCGCATCAGCTTGCCGATAAACTGCAATTGCCGGGCGCGTCCGCCGTGCGCCTTGATGGCGCGTGCCGCGAGAATGGCCTCGAGCAGCGACTCCTCCAGCGGCAATTCCCGCAGCCGTGTCTCAGTCAGACTGACCAGCTCGGTGCCCAGCGCCTGCGCGTCCTGCGCGGCGCGCTTGCGCGCGCTCTTGCTCGGGCCGGCGTAGACGGGAGCTTCGTTGTCGGGAACCATGGTTTTGTTTCGATGTCGGGGCATGACGCGGGCAGGCGCATTAGAGCGCACTGCTACAATTCTGTCATGTCGCAAACTGTTGATGCCTCGCGCATTCCCGAACTGAAGGAAGTCGTCTCGATCGCGCTGCAGGAGGCGCGACGCCTCGGCGCGACGCAGGCCGATGCCGACGCCAGCGTGCAGAAGGGCCTGAATGTCACGGTCCGCCTCGGCGAAGTGGAGACCGTCGAATACCAGCGCGATCGGGGCATGAGCGTCACGGTCTACCTGGGGCACCGCAAGGGCTCCGCCAGCACCGGGGACTTTTCCGCGGCCGCCATTCGCGAGTCCGTTGGCAAGGCCGCGGCGATCGCCCGCTACACCGCTGAAGATGAATGCGCAGGCCTCGCCGACGCCGCGGACATGGCGCACGAAATACCGCAACTGGATCTCGATCATCCCTGGGAGATCGAACCTGACGCGGCGGTCGAGCTGGCGCGGCAGTGCGAGGCGGCCGGCCGGGCGCTGGATGCGCGCCTCAGCAATTCAGAGGGCGCATCTGTTAGCACGCATCGCGGCGTGCGGGTGTACGGCAACAGCCACGGGTTTCTCGATGGCATCGCCTCGTCCAATCATTCGATCAGCTGCGTGCTGCTCGCGGTCGACGGTGACGACATGCAGCGCGACTACTGGTATTCAACCGCGCGCGATCCAGCCGCCATCGAGGACGCCGAAAGCATCGGCCGGCAGGCCGGGCAGCGCGCGCTGCGCCGCCTGGGCGCCACCAAGCTCGGCACGCGCAAGGCGCCGGTGCTGTTCGCGGCCGAGCTGGCGCGCGGCCTGGTCGGTTCCTTGTTAGGTGCGATCCGCGGCGGCGCGCAATACCGCAAATCGACTTTCCTGCTGGGCGCCGCCGGGCAGCAGGTGTTGCCTGAATTTTTCAGCATTCATGAGCGTCCGCATGTCAAAAAGGCGCTCGGCAGCGCGCCGTACGACAGCGAAGGCGTTGCGACCCGGGATCGGGAGCTGGTCCACAACGGTGTGCTGGATGGCTATGTCATGGGCAGCTATTCCGCGCGCAAGCTCGGCCTCAAGACCACGGGCAATGCCGGCGGCAACTACAATCTGTATGTCGATGCGGGCGCGCGCACGCTGAGCAGCCAGGCGCTGCTGCGGGAAATGGGGACCGGCCTGCTGGTCACCGAGATGATGGGCCAGGGGGTCAACGGCGTCACCGGCGATTACTCGCGCGGCGCCAGCGGTTTCTGGGTCGAGAACGGCGTGGTCAGCTACCCGGTGCACGAGATCACGATTGCCGGCAACCTGAAGGACATGTACCGCGCGATCGCCGCGGTCGGCGACGATGTTGATCGGCGCGGCTCCTTGCAGACCGGTTCCATCCTCATCAGCGAAATGACGATCGCCGGCGAATAGCCGGGCGGACTCTAGCTGGTTCCGGTGACCAGGTCGCGCAGGGTTCGCGTGCCGACGCTGGCGTGCCAGCTAACACTTGAAGCCTTCAGTATGGCGTCCACTTCGGGAATTTCGATATTCCTCGGCACGATATGGCCGGCGCGCTGGTTGCGCGCGACATCCAGGATTTCCGCGAGCCTGATATCGGCGCTGTCACGCCCCGGCAGAAACTCATCCAGGCCGTTCTGGGTCAGCAGGCCGCTGGCTTCCAGGCTGCCGGCGACATCGGCGACCGCGATCGCTGGCATACCGAGCCGGCTTGCCAGGCCGCCCACCGTCCAGCGCCGTGCACCATCGTGATGTGCCTTGGCGATCAGGAACATCATCCGCACCGCAAGCTCCTCGCGTTCAACGTTGGACAAGCGCAGCGGCACCAGGCCGAGTCGCAGGTAATTGGGATTCTGCAGGTAGAAACTCAGCTGCACACCGATCAGGAGTATCAGCCAGCCCAGGTAGGTCCAGATCAGGGCGGCGGTGACGACCGCGAGACCGGCGTAGACCAGTGTCATGCGCGACGTGTAGATCACCAATGCGGTGAATAACTTGCCAACCGTTGCCCACAGGATGCCGGCCACCAGGCCGCCCGCGAGCGCCGGGATCCAGCGCACCTGGGTGTTGGGAATGTAGTGATACAGCCCGGTGAAGATCGCCGTGACCATCAGGTACGGCGACAGGCTCAGGCCCAGCGCCCAGAGCTGATCGATGACCGGCAGGTTGGCGAAGCGCTGCGCCGCCTCGGTCTGGATCGCGGCATGTGCCAGCGCGATGAACGTGACCAGCAGCAGCGGGCCCAGCACGATCAGGCCGACATATTCGCCGACCCGCCTGCCAATGCTGCGGGGCTTCTGCACCCGCCACAGGAAATTGAAACTGTTTTCGATCCGCTGGATGGTTCCTATGAGGGTCCACAGCAGCAGCACGAGGCCCACCGAACCTAACAGGCCACCGGACATGCCTTCGGCGAACTGCATGATGTTGGCGGTCAACCGTCCGGCGTCCGCACCCAGCGGCCGGAAAAATTCGAAGATCACGGGTTCGAGTTCGCGATGCGTGCCAAACACTTTGAGAATCGCGAATGTGAAGGCGATCAACG
>DAIQQI010000069.1:0-11516 GCA_036786925.1 Steroidobacteraceae bacterium | reverse complement strand
CTGTCGTCGGTTCCGACCGTGCTGCAGCTCGCGGCCATATTTCTCGCCACGAACTCCGTCCTGCTGGCGCGGCTGTGGTCCGCGCTGAGCGTCGCGGGCGCCGTCGCTGTTGTTTACGCCAGTCTGTTCCTGTGGCGCGCCAGCTCCGCGCCTAACACCAAGATAACGGATATCGGCCGCGCCTTCGACCTGCGCCACGCCGTGACGGTCGCCGGGACCATGACCCTGGTGATTGGCGTTGGCGGGTGGCTGGGCAGCGCGTTCGGCGAGGGCGGCGCGCTCGCAGGTGTTGCCGCGTCGGGGCTGGCCGACGTGCATGCCGCTACCGCGTCCGCGGCAGCGCTGCTGGCCAGCGGCCGCCTGGCGCCGCAGGTCGCTGACACCGCGGTGATGGGAGCCTTCGCGGCTAACACGGCCGCGAAACTGGCCGCAGCGTGGTTGTTCGGTGGGCGGGGCTATGCACTGCGCCTTGCGCCGGGCCTGCTCCTGATGCTGGTGGCATTTATCGCAATGGCGTGGCCGCAATAACTACGGCAGCCGCTGTCAGAGTTCCACCTGGCCGCCGATTTCTACAATGCGCGATGGGGTGATGCCAAAGCGTTCGCCGGCAAACTGCGCATTGCGCGCCATGAACATGAACAACTGCTTGCGCCAGGTTGCCATCTCGCGGCGCGCACCGATGACTATGTCTTCGCGGCCGAGAAAGAAGGTGGCGTCGTCGGTGCGAAACGGCAGGCCGCGTCGCTCAGCTTCGCGTAATAGCTTTGGCACATCGGGCAAGTCCATGAATCCTATCGACGCGACGATGCGATAGATTCCGTGCCCGATCTCGGTTACCGTGGCGCGGCCGCCGCGCACCATCTTCGGGATACTTTCGATCTTGATGGTCAGCAACACGGTGTGCTTGTGCAGCACGCCGTTGTGCCGGACATTGCGGATCAGCGTGCGTGGCACTGAGCTGGCATCGCTGGTCAGAAATACCGCAAGACCTGGCACCCGCGCCGGCGGCTCGGCCTCGATGCCGGCGAGAAATTTCGTGTCTGAGCGGCCTTCGCGGCGCATCAGTTCCGACACTCTGACCCGGCCGCGTGTCCAGGTACGCATGATGAAAAACATGACTGCGGCAGCCAACAATGGCAACCAGCCGCCCTGCGGAATCTTGTCCGCGTTCGCGACAAAAAACAGCACGTCAACCAAAGCCAGCGGCAGCAGGCAATAGAGAAGCGCGCGGCTGGTCCAGCCAGAGCGGCCGTGCAACAGCGCGAGCAGCAATGAGGTCTCGATGACCATGGTGCTGGCAACCGCAATGCCGTATGCGTTCGCCAGGCCCTGCGAGGAGCCGAAGCCGATCACCAGCCCGATCGACGCCAGGCACAGCAGCCAGTTCACCGAAGGCACATAGATCTGCCCGATCGCCTGCGCCGAAGATTGAATGATCCGCACACTCGGCAGGAACCCGAGCTGCAAAGCCTGCTGGGTCATGGAAAAAACGCCGGATATCACCGCCTGCGACGCGATGATGGCGGCGGCGGTAGCTAACAAAACGAGCGGCGCAACAAACCACTCCGGCGCCAGGTGAAAGAATGGATTGGCGATGGCGGCTGGCTCCACCATCAGCTGCGCTCCCTGGCCGAAGTAATTGAGGACCAGCGCCGGCCAGGCGACGAAGAACCACGCCATGCGAATCGGCTTGACGCCGAAATGGCCGAGGTCTGCGTACAGCGCCTCGCCGCCGGTGACGGCGAGGAATACCCCGCCGACGACCAGCAGCGCGATGCCGGAATGGGCCATGAGAAAATCGATCGCATACAGCGGGTTCACGGCCGCCAGGACCGCCGGCTGCTTGATGATGCCGTGCAGACCTAACGCCCCCAACGTCAGAAACCAGACCAGCATGACCCAGCCGAACATGCCGCCGAGTGCCCCCGTGCCGCGCCGCTGCATCTTGAAAAGTGCAAAGAGGACCAGGACGCCTAACGGCACGACGGCTGCCTCGAAGGCCGGCGCAACAATTTCCAGGCCTTCGATGGCGCCGAGTACGGTCACCGCGGGCGTGATGATGCCGTCCCCATAAAACAGGGCGCAGCCGGCGAGGCCCAGCAGCGGGATCAGCGTGCGGTAGCGGGACAGGCTCTCCGAACTCGCAAGCGCGGTGAGCGCCAGCACGCCGCCTTCGCCATCGTTGTCGTTGCGCAGGATGATGAGCAGGTATTTCGCCGTGATCGTCAGCGCCAGCGCCCAGAAGATCAGCGACAGGACGCCGAGAATGGCCGCGCTGCTGACATTGCTGCTGCCGCCTGCCGTGAGGCAGGCGCGCAGCGTGTACAGGGGACTGGTGCCGATATCGCCGAAGACCACGCCCAACGCGGCCAACGCGAGGCCGGGGCGCAGGCCGCCGCTGGAATGAGCCCGGGAATCGCTCACCGACTGAAGACCATGACACCACGCGTTATTGGCATTTTTTTGTATTCTACTCGCAAGGCCCGCGAGCCGGGCAGGCTCAGCTGGCGCGCCGCAATTGCAGCGCTTCTGCGACATGACCCGGTGCAATTGCCGCGCTTGCATCCAGGTCCGCCAGGGTGCGCGCGACCCGCTCGACGCGTTGCTTGGCGCGCGCGGATAACTGCATTTTCCCGCTGGCAGCTAACAGCAGCTGTCGCGCGGCGGTGGATATGCCGAGGTTCTCCGCCAGCTGCGCGCTGCTGAGGGCTGAGTTCAGGACCCCGCTGCGCTCGAGCTGAATACGGCGCGCCGCCATGACCTGGGCAGCGGCTTCCACGGTATTCGGTCCGCTGGCACCGGCAGCGGCCTGCCATTCGGACTCGGCGACTCTGGTCAGTTGCACCCGCAGATCGATGCGATCCAACAATGGCCCGGAGAGGCGCGCCTGGTAATGCAGCAGGCTGTTAGGCGTGCAGCGGCAGCGGCCGGAAGGATCTCCGAGGTAGCCACAGGGACAGGGATTCATCGCCGCGACCAGCTGGAAGCGCGCCGGGTATTCGCACTGCAGGCCGACACGAGTGACGGCGATCACGCCGGATTCCAGCGGCTCGCGCAGCGCCTCGCGCACGCGGCGGTCATACTCAGGGAGTTCGTCGAGAAACAGCACGCCGCGGTGCGCGAGCGTGATTTCGCCCGGGCGCGCCTGCGGACCGCCGCCGATGATGGCGCTTGCCGACGCGGTGTGGTGCGGCGCGCGAAACGGCCGCTGATTCGCAGCGATGGCGCCTGACGCCATGCCGCACACCGAGCGAATGCCTGCGACCTCGACATGCTCCGGCGCCGACAGTGGTGGCAGGATCCCCGGCAGACGCTGCGCCAGCATACTTTTGCCGCAGCCCGGTGGCCCGATCATCAGCAGGCTGTGGCCGCCCGCCGCGGCTATCAGCAGCGCGCGCTTCGCGGGCGCCTGCCCGACAATGTCGGCGAGGTCCGGCATAGGGGCTGGCACATGCGCGGCGTCCAGGCCGGGGCGGAGCGTAGTGAGATCGGCCAGCGGTTGCGATCCGCCGAGGTGCGTACAGACGGAGCCAAGGTCGTCGGCCGGAAAGATGCGCGGGTGGATGGCAGGCAACGGCGCGGCGCGCAGCTCGGCCGCGTTCGCCCGCGGCACGATGATGGCGCGGTCTGCGGCCGCCGCATGCACCGCGGCTAACAGAAGGCCCGGTGCGGGGCGCAACTCGCCGGACAAACCCAGTTCGCCATAGACTTCGCAGCGCTCGAGGCCTGGCGCGGACAACTGCCCCGACGCCACGAGAATGCCAATGGCGACCGCGAGATCGAAGCGCCCGCCATCCTTGGGCAAGTCCGCAGGCGCCAGGTTGACGGTGATTCGACCGGCCGGGAATTCGAACCCGCTGTTAGCCAGTGCGGCGCGCACCCGCTCCTTGCTTTCTTTGACCGCGGCAGCAGGCAGGCCCACGATGGAGAACATCGGCAGACCGTTGCCGAGATGCACTTCGACCAGGACGGGAGGCGCAACCAATCCGAGCTGCGCCCGGCATTGAATGCGGGCGACCGACATCTGAATCCTTTGGAGAGCGGTGTGACAGCCGCGCGCTGTTAGCCGCGCGGATTCACCAGCTGCCGGCTAGACGCGCTTGCCTTCGAGCGCTGCGAGCCGCTGTTCCAGCGCTTCGATCTGGGCGCGGGTGCGCGCCAGCACCCGGGTCTGGGCGTCGAACTCATCGCGCGCGACCAGGTCGAGCTTGGCGAGGTTGGCGCGCAGCACCGCGCGGAAATTCTGCTCCACGTCCGCCTGGAGATTGCGCAGGCCCGGCGGCAGTCCGTCGAGCAGTTTTCGGGCCAGGTCATCGATACGAATTCGGTCCATTAAAGTCTCCGTTCAGCTGGGGAGATCTTAAGCCGGAAGCCAGGGCTTCGGGGAGGCCATTAATCTAACGCATCAGGCCAAAAATCGGCCCTTTCCCCTGCTAGACTGCGCAAATTGGCCACCCCGCCTGCCTTTGTGTGATGCAGTTCAAATGCCCGGGCGGCCACTTGCGGCGATACTATTGCCCTCGGAGATCCCCATGCGCGCATCGGCAAAGTCATTGTTGGTTCTGGCAGTCATAGCGGCGACCTGCACGCAGGCCGGCGACGTTTGGCGCTGGAAAGACGCGCAGGGCGTGATTCATTACAGTGACGTGCCGGTACAGGGCGCGGTCCGGGTCAAGCAGAATGTCGCGAGCAGCTCGCCGGGCGGCGGACAGTCGCAGGGCACGACAGCCGGCCAATCGGGTCCGGTACTCACTCCGCAAGGAGTTGCGCTCGCCGACGAACAGCGCCAGCAGCAGGCGGCCGGCAAGGCTGTGCTGCAGGATATCGCCAAGAAGCGCGCCGAGCAGTGCAAGACCGCCACCGCGCAGTACGAGCAGCTCATCAGCTCAACCCGTATCTACCGCGAGGAAAAAGGCGAGCGCACCTATCTGAGCGCCAAGGAACTGGAAGAAGCCCGTGTCCGCGTCCGCCAGGAGCGTGATGCGGTCTGCGGCCCCGCGTCCCGCTAGGCTGAGCTAACATGGCGATGCGCTCCAGCGCGAACGCCAGCAAAGATTCACCGCAGGCTTCCACAGCCGGTCTCTACCTGCCGGATTTCTGCACTGCACGCGTGGTACTGGCCGTGGTGCTGATCGCTGAGCTGACAGCGGTACTGGTCACCGCCGCACGCGCCGACGATCGCATCAGCTTCTGGTCCGACCTCGGGCGCAGCTCGATGTTCCTGTTATGGGTCGGCCTGGCCAGCGCAGCGATGTTGTGCGCGTTGCGCGGCTATATCGCGCGGCAAAGCGTCGCCAATGGCGCGGCCATCGCGCTCGGCATGGAGCTGCTGCTGGTCGGCGTCATATCCGAGATTACCTGGCGCCTGGCAGCGGAATATTTCGCGTCCGGCGCCGAACTGCAGGCGCAGCGACCCGCCGATCACTTCTACTTCGTGGCTCGAAACCTGGCGATCAGCTTCATCGTCACGGCCGTGGCGTTGCGCTACAGCTATGTGACGCAGCAGTGGCGCGAGAATGTCGAGCTGTCGGCGCAGGCGCGCGTGCATGCGCTGCAGGCGCGCATCCGCCCGCATTTTCTTTTCAACAGCATGAACACCATTGCCGCGCTGACGCGCAGCAATCCGCAGCTCGCCGAGGAAGCGGTACAGGATCTCGCCGACTTGTTCCGCGCCACGCTCAGCGACCAGCGCGGGCAGATAACGCTGGACGAGGAAATCGAAATTGCCCGTACCTACGAACGTATCGAGAAACTGCGCATGGGTGAGCGCCTGCGCGTGGACTGGAAACTCGACCCGGTGCCGAAGTCGGCGATCGTGCCGAGCCTGATGATCCAGCCGTTGCTCGAAAACGCGATCTACCACGGCGTTGAGCCGCGGCCCGAAGGCGGAACGATCTCAGTCAACGGTGAATTTGCCAATGGCCTCGTGACCATCGTGGTGCGCAACCCCATGCCGGATTCGGCGGTGCCGCGCGAGGGCAACCGTGTTGCGCTGGCTAACATACGCGAGCGACTGACGCTGGTCTACGATGAGCGGGCCACGATCAAGGCCGGCCGTTTCGACAATGAATATATCGTGACGCTGCGATTCCCCTACATCGAGAAGCGCAAGTGAGCTATCGCGTACTGATCGCCGACGATGAAGTCCTGGCGCGCGACCGCCTGCGCAGCCTGCTGGCCGAGATTCCCGAAGTGCAGCTGATCGGCGAAGCCGAACACGGCGAGCAGGCGCTGGAAATGGCCGATGAACTGGCGCCGGACATTGTGCTGCTCGATATCCGCATGCCGGGAATCAACGGCCTCGAGGCGGCGCGCCGGATCCAGCAGTTCTCCGAACCCCCCTCTGTCATATTCACGACGGCTTTCGACGAATACGCGATCAATGCCTTTGAGACCCAGGCCACAGGTTATCTGCTGAAGCCGATACGCGCCGAAAAACTCCGCGCGGCCATCATGCAGGCCGGCCGTCTAACAAGACCGCAAATGGCGCATGCAGCAAATGCCGCCCGATTGGCGGAACGGCGCACACATATCGCCGTAAAAACGCGCGACAGCACACGCCTGGTGCTGGTCGAGGATGTCATTTATTTCCAGGCCGACCAGAAATACACCACCGTCAGGCATCGCGCCGGCGAAGATCTGATCGAAGAATCGCTACGTTCACTCGAGGACGATCTCGGCAGCCTGTTTGTGCGCATTCACCGTAACGCGCTGGTGAATACGCGGCTGTTAATGGCCATTGAACGCGACCCCAGCGGGCAACATTTCGTCACATTGCGGGACTGCCCGCAAAAACTGGCTGTCAGCCGGCGCATGGCCGGCGACCTGCGGGAGCGATTTCGTATTTGACAATGCCTGCCGGCATTGCACGGCTGTGAAAGCCTTCACCGACGCCCGGCGCAATAGCCGCTGAGATTGCGTCCTATGAGAAACGGCCCGACCACGCTGGCGATCGATATTGCGCAGCGTGTGCTCGAATACTGGTTGGCGGAGCCGGCACGCAGCGCAGCGGTTCTGAAGCATACGGCTGGCAGCAGCGAACCGGTGCGCGAGCACGTGTTAGTCCGCGTGCGCGAGGTGCTGGCGCATGAGTTGCCGTGGGCCGCCAATCGGCGCTGGGCCTGCGAAGCGATCCGCGCCTGGGCGCCGCTGGCGGCGCTGCTCGACGCGCAGCCTGATGGCATCGATGATCACCGGGAGATGCTGGTCGAATTTGAGTACGGTCATTTGCTGGCCGAGACGGGCTCGGTCGACGACACCTGCGAGATGCTGCGCATTGATCTCGAGCGCCTGGCGCTGGAAATCGACGTTGCTACCGACCTGGCCGACGCCCTGGAGCCCGGCGTGCAGAATGCCAGCGGCTGGGTGCGGGATTATCGCGCGATGAGTCTGACGTTAGCCGACTATCTGCACCGTTGCACGGTCGACATTCCCTCGTCGCTGCCCGATGCCATGGCACACCATTACGCGAACGAAGTGGCGCGCATTCAGCGCGAAGTGCGCGACCAATGCCTCGCGGCCCGCAGCATGAGCACAGGCGTTCACACGGCGCTGGCCGCTACCGGCGCGTAATCGAACGAATCGAAGCGCAGTCGATCCGCAGCGAGACCGGCCACCGGAAAGGCCGCCCGCATCGCCTCGATCATCTGCGGCGGGCCGGCCGCGTAAATCACGTGTTTGCTCAGGTCCGGATAGTGGCGCAGCACCGCTGCATGTACCCAGCCCTGCTCATAACCGTCGGCAGCAGCTTCGTCCGACAGCACCGGCGTATACCGCAGCTGCGGATGACCGCGTTGAAATTCGCGCAGCCATGCATCCTGGTACAGATCCGCGCGGCTGCGTGCGCCCCAGAAGAAGTGCGCGTCACGTGCAGGTCCCTTTTCAAATACATGCCGCATGATCGACTTGATGGGCGCAAACCCCGTGCCGCCGGCCACCAGGATCAGCGGCGCGTCATCGTGACGATAGGCAAACTGGCCGATCGGCAGCTCGATGCGCAACAGCGCGCCATCGCGCATCTGACCAAACAGCTGTTCGGTAAAGCGCCCGTGCGCCACGCGACGCGCGTGAATCTCCAGCAGCCGCGCGTCGTGCGGCGGGCAAGCTAACGAAAAACTGCGGCGCTGCCCGCCGTCTAACAAAATGTCCAGGTACTGGCCCGGCTGGAAACTGGCGTGCTCGGTCGCTGGCAGGCGCAGGAATACCTGCATGACATCCGGCGCCAGCAGCACACGGCGCTCGATCCGGCACGGCAGGTTGCGGATTTCCGCCTCGCCGGCGCGCGCGATGCTGCGCGCCTCGATGACCAGCTCCGGGCTGGCGGCACGCGCCTGGCACAGCAGAACCTGCCCGGCCGCCGCTTCGCTCTCGGTGAGGCCCAGCGGCCGCCCGTGTGGATACTGAATGTCGCCGCTGCGCAGCCGCGCGCGACAGGACGCGCAATGTCCCGATTTACAGCTGTGTGGCAGGTTGAGGCCGGACGACAGCGCGGCATCCAGCAAGGTCTGGTCCTGCCGCACCTCAACCGTGCGGCCATAAGGCTCGATACGCAGCCGCGCTTTCATGTCATGGGCTCCACCTTTCCATCATACGGTAGACTGTTGGCGATGAGTTTTCGCAATCCCGACGCCGCCACGATTGAGAACTTGCTGCGCCAGGCGCGCACCATCGCGGTGGTGGGTTTGTCCGCCAATCCGGCACGGCCGAGCTTCGGCGTGTCGCGTTCCCTGCAGCGTTTTGGCTACCGCGTCATTCCGGTAAACCCGGCCCAAAGCGAGATCCTGGGCGAACGCTGCTGGCCGACGCTGGACGCGGCTGTTAGCTCCCTGAAGCCCGGCGAGCGCATCGATATCGTCGATGTGTTTCGCCGCCCGGAACATGTCGCGGCCATTGCTGATGACTGTATCCGGCTCAAGTTGCCGGTCCTGTGGCTGCAGGACGGGGTCATCGACGCCGCGGCCGCCGCGCGCGCGCAGGCCGCCGGCGTCATCACCATCATGGATCGCTGCATTTATCGCGATCGGGCGCTTTTTTCCTGAGCCGTTGCATGCAGCTGAAATTCATCAAAATGCACGGTCTCGGCAACGATTTCATCGTTCTCGACCACCACTCCGGCGAGCCTTTGTTAGCTGCCAGCCAATGGCAGGCGCTGGCAGATCGCCATACCGGCGTGGGTTTCGACCAGGCACTGCTGATCGAACCGCCGCGCAGCGCTGGCGCGCGCGCCAGCTATCGCGTGATCAACGCTGATGGCAGCGAGGTGGAACAATGCGGCAACGGCGTGCGCTGCGTCGCGCGGCTGCTGCATGAGCGCAACCCGGCCCTGGGCGCCGAGATGCTGCTCGATAGTGGCGCCGGCCCGGTGCGTGCGCGCATCCTGGAGTCTGGCAACGTGTCGATCGACATGGGCGTGCCGGATTTCGCGCCGGCAGCGCTGCACCTGGACGTGCCGGCGGAGGCGCTGCGCTACGGCCTGCTGGTTGGCGGCGCGACAGTCGAGTTTGGCGCGGTCTCCATGGGCAACCCGCACGCGGTGCTAACGGTCGCGGATATCGACACGGCGCCGGTTGCGACGTTCGGTCCGCTGCTGGAGTCGCATCCGCGCTTCCGGGAGCGAACCAATGTCGGCTTCATGCAGATCGTCGACGACGCACATATCCGGCTGCGCGTGTTCGAGCGCGGTGTGGGCGAGACCCAGGCCTGTGGGACCGGCGCCTGCGCGGCAGTTGCAGTCGGGCGCCGACATGGCAGACTGGGCGCCCATGTAGAGGTCGCGTTGCCAGGCGGGCGGCTTTGGATCGACTGGCCCGGTGAGGGTCAGTCGTTGTGGATGACGGGGCCCGCAGTCGAGTCTTTTCGCGGTCAGGTCGAAATTCAGAGGGAGCGAAACCAAGCATGAGCAGCCAACCCGTGCGGCAGCCCGCTGGCGTCGAGGCCGACGACAAATTTGTTGTCGAACATCTGGCCCGCGATCCCGATTTTTTTGAGCGTCATCCGAATACGCTGGCGCAGCTGCGCCTGCCGCATGCGCGCGGCACGACCACGGTCACGCTGGTGGAGCGCCAGATCGAAGTGCTGCGCGAACGCGCGCAGGCCGCCGACCGCCGCCTGGCTGACTTCGTCAGTGTCGCGCGTGCTAACGAGCAGCTGGCCGACAAGATTCACCGTTTCGCGCGCCGCCTGCTGCGGGCCACCTCGCGCAGCGATGCGCTGAACCAGATAGACGCGTCGCTGCGTGAAGACTTCGACGCGTTCAATTCACGCCTGATCCTGATCAATGTGCCGATGGATGCGGCGCAGCTGGCCAACCTGCACTTTGCCCGCAGCACGACTGCGGACGATCCGATGCTGAAGAGCTTTGAGCATTTGTTTGCCACCGGCAAGCCCCGTTGCGGCCAGGTGCGCGACTCGCAGCGTGAGTGGCTGTTCGGCGCGGATGCCGAGCACGTCGGCTCGGCGGCGCTGGTGCCGTTAGGCGACAAGGGCACGCTGGGCCTGCTGGCGCTGGCGAGTCCGGATCGTGAGCGGTTTCATCCGGGCATGAGCACCGAGCTGCTCGGCAGGATGGCCGATTACATCAGCGACGCGCTCGCGCGCTCGCCCGCCGGTTCCTGACTTCCCGCTGAGTGATGGATCCCAGGGCCCGCGAGTGGTTGCCGCGTTTTGCGCGGCACCTCGCGACCGAACGCCGCCTGCCGGCTAACACCGTTGAAAGCTACGGCCGAGACCTGCGCGCGCTACTCGAGTTTTGCGAACAGCAGGACCTCGATGACTGGCGCGCACTGGATTCCCAGCATGTGCGCCTGTTCGCGGCGCGTGCGCACGCCGGCGGACTCGCGCCCCGCAGCGTGCAGCGCCGCCTGTCCGCCGTACGCAGTTTCTGCAATTACCTGATCCGCGAACGCGCGCTGACCAACAATCCGGCTAACGAGATCCGCGCGCCCAAGGTCAAGCCGCATCTGCCGGAAACGCTGGACGTGGACCAGATTCAGCGCCTGATCGAGATTCCCACCGACACGCCGCTGGCGAAACGCGATCGCGCCATCATGGAGCTGTTCTACTCGTCCGGCCTGCGGCTCACCGAACTAACAAGCCTGGATACCGGGCAGCTGGATCTTGCCGACAGCACGGTGCGGGTGCTCGGCAAGGGCGACAAGACCCGGATCGTGCCGGTCGGTCGTCATGCCAGGACCGCCCTGCGCGCCTGGCTGCAGGAGCGCGCGGCGCTGGTCAAACCGGGCGTAACCGCCCTGTTCGTCGGTCAGGGCGGCAAACGCCTGACGGCGCGCGCGGTGCAGCTGCGCATCAGCTACTGGGCGCGACGCCAGGGCCTGCAGGTCGGCGCCTATCCGCACCTTTTCCGGCACTCTTTTGCCACGCATGTACTTGAATCTTCTCAGGATTTGCGTGGCGTGCAAGAGATGCTGGGGCACGCGAATATCTCGACCACCCAGGTCTACACGCACCTTGATTTCCAGCATCTGGCCCGCATTTACGACCGTTCACACCCGCGCGCA
>DAIQQI010000068.1:0-11519 GCA_036786925.1 Steroidobacteraceae bacterium | reverse complement strand
CACGCCGATATCATTGAACACACAGAATCCCGCCGCCCGATGCCGCGCCGCATGATGCAGGCCCGCAATCGGGATGAACGCGCGCCGCGCCCGGCCGGTCATCAGGGCCTCGCTGGCGCCGAGCGCCGCGCCGACCACCGTGGAGGCGTCTTCGAAAACGCCCGGGTACGCCGGCGTGTCGCCGCTGTCCAGCCAGCCCTGGCCGTCCCGGGATTTCTGCCGGACCTCCTCGACATACTCGGCCGAGTGAAAGCGCTGCAATTCTTCCGCGGTGGCGGCGCGCGGCTCCTCGACCAGCGTACGCAGCTGCAGGCCGCGGCGGTTGAATTCACGCCAGAATGCGTCGTGCCGGTCGGTTCCGAACGGATGGCCGGCGCCAAATCCATAGCGCGCCAGTCGTTCGCCGGCAACCACCAGAACGGTATTAGCTGTTGCTTGCGCCACCGTTGCAAAGCCTAGCACGTATAATTCGCAGCCCCTATGGCGCAGTACATTTACACCATGAACCGGGTGGGCAAGGTCGTGCCCCCCAAGCGTCACATCCTGCGTGACATCAGCCTGTCGTTCTTCCCGGGCGCCAAGATCGGCGTGCTGGGACTCAATGGTTCGGGCAAGTCCACCCTGCTCAAGATCATGGCGGGTCTCGACCCTAACATCGAAGGCGAGGCGCGGCCGCAGCCCGGCATCAAGATCGGCTACCTGCCGCAGGAGCCGCAGCTCGATCCCGCCAGGACCGTGCGCGATGAAGTCATCCAGGGCATCGGCGGCCTGTACGCCAAGGTCGCGCGCTACAACGCGATTTCCGATCGCTTCGGCGAAGCGCTGGCCGACGATGAAATGAACAAGCTGCTGGAAGAGCAGGCCAGGCTGCAGGACGAGATCGACGGCGGCAACGGCTGGGAGCTGGATCGCAAGCTCGAGATCGCGGCCGACGCGCTGCGCCTGCCGGCCTGGGATGCGGAAATCGACAAGCTGTCAGGCGGCGAGAAACGCCGCGTCGCGCTGTGCCAGTTGCTGCTGTCCTCGCCGGACATGTTGTTGTTAGATGAGCCGACCAACCACCTGGACGCGGAATCGGTGGCCTGGCTCGAGCGCTACCTGCACGAGTACCCGAGCACCGTGATCGCGGTGACGCATGATCGCTATTTCCTCGACAACGTGGCCGGCTGGATTCTCGAGCTGGATCGCGGCCACGGCATTCCGTGGCAGGGCAATTATTCGTCCTGGCTGGAGCAGAAGGAAAAACGGCTCGCGCAGGAAGACAAGGAACGCGACGCGCTGCGCAAGACCCTGGCGCGCGAGCTTGAATGGGTGCGCCAGAACCCCAAGGCGCGCCAGGCCAAGAGCAAGGCGCGCATGCAGCGGTACGAAGAACTCGCGTCGCGCGAATTCCAGGAACGCAACGAAACCAACGAAATCTACATTCCGCCGGGCGAGCGGCTCGGCGACGTGGTGATCCAGGTAGAGGGCCTGCGCAAGGGCTATGGCGACCGGCTGCTGATCGATAACTTCAGCTTCAGCCTGCCGCCGGGCGGCATCGTCGGCATCATCGGACCTAACGGCGCCGGCAAGACCACCCTGTTCCGCATGCTGACCGGCGTGGAAAAGCCCGACGGCGGCACAATCCGCATCGGGCCCACAGTCAAGCTGTCCTATGTCGACCAGTCGCGCCAGTCGCTCAATGACAAGAACTCGGTCTGGCAGGAAATATCCGGCGGTCTCGACATCATCAAGGTCGGCAACTACGAAACTCCGTCGCGCGGCTACGTCGGCCGCTTCAATTTCAAGGGCGTGCAGCAGCAGCAGCTGATCGGCGAGCTGTCGGGCGGCGAGCGCAATCGCGTGCACCTCGCCAAGGTGCTGAAGTCCGGCGGCAACGTGCTGCTGCTCGATGAACCGACCAACGACCTCGATATTGAAACGTTGCGCGCGCTCGAGGACGGTTTGTTAGCATTCCCGGGCTGCGCGGTCGTCATCTCGCACGATCGCTGGTTCCTGGATCGCATCGCGACGCACATTCTCGCCTTCGAAGGAAATTCCGAGGTGGTGTGGTTCGAGGGTAATTACCAGGATTACGTCGAGGATCACAAGCGCCGCAAGGGCGAAGACGCCTCGCAGCCGCATCGCATCCGTTACAAACCCCTCACCCGTTAGCCAACCGACAGCCATGGCAAGCACGCTGCGCATCGACGGACGCTCACTGACCCTCGCGCAGCTGCGCAGCGACGCCGCCGACCCGGCGCAGCTGCTGCTGGATGACGCAGCCATTGCGCGCCTCGCGACCGGCAACGCCGCGGTGAACCGCGCCGCCGCCGGCGACACCGCGGTGTACGGCGTCAACACCGGCTTCGGCGCGTTCGCAACGCAGCGCATCGCGCCGCAGCGCACCGCCGAACTGCAGCTCAACCTGGTGCGCAGCCACGCCTGCGGCGTGGGCGAGCCGCTGGCGCCTGGCATCGTGCGGCGCATGCTGCTGCTCAAGGCCAATTCGCTCGCCACCGGATTCTCCGGCGTGCGGGTCGAGGTGGTGCATGCGTTGTTAGCCCTGGCGAATGCCGGGGTCATGCCGCTGATTCCGATTCGCGGCTCGGTCGGCGCGTCCGGCGACCTTGCGCCGCTGGCGCACCTGGCGCTGGTGCTGATCGGCGAGGGCGAGGCGCTGCATGCGGGCAAGCGCCTGGAAGGCGCGGCGCCGATGCGGGCCGCGGGCCTCGAGCCGCTGGTGCTGGGCCCCAAGGAGGGCCTCGCGGTGCTGAACGGCACGCAGTTGTCGACCGCGCTGGCCATCGAAGGGCTGTTTGCCGCCGAACGCCTGTTAGCTGCCAGCATCGCGATTGGCGCGCTGACGGTCGAGGGGCTGAAGGGCAGCCATACGCCGTTCGACGAACGCATTCACGCCGCCCGCGGCCAGGCGGGCCAGATCGAAGTCGCGCGCCGGTTTCGCGCGCTGCTGCAGGAGAGCGAGATCCACCACAGCCATGTGGATTGCGACCGCGTGCAGGATCCCTATTCGGTGCGTTGCATGCCGCAGGTGCTGGGCGGACTCGCCGATACCATCGCACACGCGGGCGAGATTGTCGAAATTGAAACCGGCAGCGCCACTGACAATCCGCTGGTGTTTGGCGACGATATCCTCTCGGGCGGCAATTTCCATGCCGCGCCGCTGGGACTGGTGGCCGATTTTCTCGCCATCGCACTCGCCGACAGCGCCTCCATCTCCGAGCGGCGCACCGATTTGTTAGCTCGCAAGGTGAATCCCGCCCTGACCATGTTCCTGACGCATGAGCCCGGGCTCGAGTCCGGTTACATGATCGCGCAGGTCACCGCGGCCGCGCTCACCTCGAGCCTCAAGACGCTGGCGCATCCGGCCTCGGTGGATTCGATACCGACGTCGGCGGGCCAGGAGGACCATGTCAGCATGGCGCCCTGGGCCGGCGAAAAGCTGCTGCTGATCGCCGAGCGCTGCGAGCAGGTACTGGCGATCGAGTTTCTCGCCGCCGCGCAGGCGCTGGATGCGATGCGGCCAATGCGCAGCTCGCCCGCGATCGAGTCGCTGCACGCCAAATTGCGCGCGGTCGCGCCGTTCAAACCGCAGGATCATCGCCTCGATCGGGATATCGCCGCGGCGGCGCGCCTGGTGCGCAGCGGCGACTGCGCGGGCTAGGGCAGCCCATGTTCATTGACGCACACCTGGGGCTGCAACTCGGCGACACGCGGGTGTCGCTGGTGTGTCCCGCCTGCGCCACGCAGTCGCACATGACGCCGATCGCGGCGCCTACCCACGAAGAACTGACCAAACATCGCAGTGGCCATGTCGGTATCGTCTATCGCTGCGATGCCTGTGAATACCCGGTGTTCCTGCGTCATCCGGTGCGCGCGCATGGCGCGGAGCGCATCGAGCTCGCGCCGCAATTCATCGAGGTCGAGCACCCGCGCGAGAAATTTGCATTCGCCTACCTGCCGCGGCACATCGAATCGCTGTTCCGCGCCGCGCTGGATTGTTATGCCGCCGGCGCCTATGCCGGATTCACGCTGCTCAGCCGCCAGATCACGCTCGCGATGTTTGCCGATCTCGGGCCCTCGGGTCGCCTGCGAGTTTTCGAAGAGCTGGACGATATCCGCGAACTGGCGACGCTGCCTAACGAGATCTTCAATCGGTTCAAGGACCTGCTGTTCGGCCAGGAGCCGCAGCCCGGGTCTGCGGCGCTCAGGATGGCGGCCACCGAATGCGGCGTGTTGCTCGAGGTGATGAAGGATCTGCTGAGCCAGATCTACGTGCGCAAGGCACGGCTGCAACGCGCGCTCAAGATGCGCGAGTTCCTGGGCACGGAGCAGCCCGCCTCAGGCTAACGCGCGGCGCGCGTTGCGAAACAGGCGCATCCAGCCCGAATCCTCGCCACGACGCTCGGGCAGCCAGGAATTCTGGATGCGGCGGTAAACCCGCTCCGGATGCGGCATCGCCGCCAGAACCCGGCCATCCGGCGTACCGATGGCGGCAATACCCGCCGGCGAACCGTTGGGATTCGCAGGATAGGTCTCGGCGGCCAGTCCGCGCGCCAGCGCGAACCGAAACCCTGCCAGCTGGTTTTTTTCGAAGCGCTGCTGCGCGCCGGCATCCGCGAAGACCGCGCGACCTTCGCCATGCGCGACCGCAACCGGCAACAGCGAGCCGGCCATGCCATCGAGCCACAACGACGGCGATGCCAGGACTTCCACCAGCGTCGCGCGGCCTTCAAATTGTTCGCTGCGATTGCGCCGGAAGCGCGGCCAGTCCGCGGCGCCCGGTATCAGCGACGACAGCGCCGCGAGCATCTGGCAGCCGTTGCAGATGCCGAGCGTGAGGCTGTCGCGGCGCGCAAAAAATTCCGTGAACTGGGCACGCAGGGCCTCATGGTAAAGGATCGAGCCCGCCCAGCCGACGCCCGCGCCTAACACGTCGCCGTAGGAAAATCCGCCGCAGGCGATCAGCGTCTGGAACGAGGCTAACGAAACGCGGCCCTCGAGCAGGTCGGTCATGTGGACGTCGTGCGCCTCGAAACCGGCGCGGTGCAGCACCGCCGCCATCTCGACCTGGCTGTTGACGCCCTGCTCGCGCAGTACCGCGACCTTCGGGCGCGCACCCGTGGCGACCAGCGGCGCGACGATGTCATCGGCCGGATCAAAGCTGAGATCCTCCTGCAGCGGTGGCGTGGCCGGCGCGCATTGCGCCGCGTATTCCTGGTCGGCGCATTCCGGGTTGTCGCGCAGGCGCTTGAGGCGCCAGGAGGTCTCGCTCCAGGCGCGGCGCAGGTCTTCCCAGGATTCATCGATGCTGCAGCCGCCCGCGCGCACCTTGACCCGCAGGTCGGCGCTGGGCGCGCCGATATCGTGGCAAATGGCGGCCAGTCCATGCTGCGCCAGCACTGCAAGCACGCCGGCCAGCTGATCCGCGGCGACCTGCAGGATGACGCCCGGTTCCTCGGCGAATAACGCGCCCAGTTCGCCGCCTGCGCCCGCCGGCAGGCTGACATCGAGGCCGCAGTGGCCGGCAAACGCCATTTCGATCAGGCTGACAATCGCGCCGCCGTCGGAACGATCATGGTACGCGAGCACCTGTTTGTTAGCTCGCAGCATCGCGAGCGCGCTCGCGAAGCTCTTCAGGTCATCGGGCCGATCGAGATCGGGCGGCTGCTCGCCGAGCACGCCATGCACCTGCGCGAGTGCCGAACCACCGAGCCGGTTCCTGCCCGCGGAAAAATCCACCAGCAGCAACCGCGTCGCGCCCGCATCCAGCCGCAGCACCGGGGTCAGCGTGCGGCGCACATCGATCACCGGCGCGAATGCCGAGATGATGACCGACACCGGCGCGCGCACCACGTGTTTGCGGCCCGACTCGTCCCAGGCGGTTTTCATCGACAGCGAATCCTTGCCGACCGGGATCGCGATCCCTAACGCCGGGCACAATTCTTCGCCGAGCGCATGCACGGTCGCATACAGCGCTGCGTCCTGCCCGGGCTCGCCGCAGGCGGCCATCCAGTTGGCCGACAGCTTGATGTCACCCAGCGCGCGGATGTCCGCCGCCAGGACGTTGGTAATCGCCTCGGCAACCGCGAGCCGGCCTGAGGCGGGCGCATCGAGGACCGCGACCGGCGTGCGCTCGCCCATGGCCATGGCTTCGCCGCCGTTGCCAAAAAGATCCGCGGCCGTGACCGCGACATCGCCGACCGGCACCTGCCACGGACCCACCATCGGATCGCGGTGGATGAGACCCCCGACCGAGCGGTCACCGATGGTGATCAAAAATGACTTGTCGGCCACGGCCGGCAGGCGCAGCACGCGGTACAGGGCATCGCGGGCCTGCCCGGAAGCTAACACCAATGGCGTGCGCGGCACCGGCTCGCTGCGCGCGTCGCGCTGCATGCGCGGCAGCTTGCCGAGCAGCACGCTGAGCGGCATGTCGACGGTGACTTCGCCGCCCGGGCCATCCTCGACCCGCAGTATGCCATCGTCGGTCAGCTCGCCGATCACCGCCGCCGGGCAGCGTTCACGCGCGGCCAGCGCCAGGAATGACTCGAGGCGCGCCGCGGCGATCACCAGCACATAGCGCTCCTGCGATTCGTTACACCAGATTTCCATCGGCGACATCGACGCTTCGTCGTTAGGTATGGCGCGCAGGTTGATGCGCGCGCCGCAATCGTTGTGCGCGGCCGCTTCCGGGACCGCGTTGGCGAGGCCACCCGCACCGACGTCATGAATCAGCAGGATCGGGTTGGCGGCGCCCTGCGCCCAGCAGGCATCGATTACTTCCTGGGCGCGGCGCTGCATTTCCGGATTGCCGCGCTGCACCGAGGCGAAATCCAGAGCGGCCGCCGAGCTGCCGGAGGTCACCGACGAGGCCGCGCCGCCACCGAGCCCGATCAGCATCGCCGGCCCGCCTAACACGACCACGCGTGAGCCGGGAGGGGTCGCGCGTTTCTCGACATGCTCGCGCCGGATATTGCCGAGACCGCCGGCAATCATGATCGGCTTGTGATAGCCCCAGGCCTCGCCCGCCGGCTGATCCGGCGTTGTTAGCTCGAAGCTGCGGAAATAGCCGCCGATGCCCGGGCGGCCGAATTCGTTATTGAACGCGGCCGCACCGATCGGCGCTTCGAGCATGATCTCGAGCGCCGAGGCGATGCGGTCCGGCCGGCCGATGCTGTATTCCCAGGGTTGCAGTGCGCCGGGGATGCGCAGGTGCGAGACCGAATAGCCGACCAGCCCCGCCTTGGGCTTGGCGCCGCGGCCGGTCGCGCCTTCGTCGCGGATTTCGCCGCCCGAGCCGGTCGCTGCGCCGGGGAACGGCGAGATCGCGGTCGGGTGATTATGCGTCTCGACCTTGATGACAATATCGATCGGCTCTTCGACCGCCCGGTACACATGGCTCACCGGATCGGCAAACCAGCGAAATCCGACCGGGCCCGTCAGCACGGCGGCGTTGTCCTTGTACGCGGACAGCACACCCGCCGGATGGCGCTCGTGGGTGTTGCGGATCATCGCAAACAGCGACTTGGCGCGCGGCTCGGCATCGATCCGCCACTCGGCGTTGAAAATCTTGTGGCGGCAGTGCTCGGAGTTGGCCTGCGCAAACATCATCAGTTCCGCATCCGTGGCGTCGCGGCCCAGCGCCTGAAACGCCTGTTGCAGGTACTGCATTTCGACCGCCGACAGCGCCAGCCCGAGATCGCGATTGGCGGCGGCGAGCGCCGCCTGGTCATGCGCGATCGCCAGGTGCCGCAGGCGCCGCGCCGGGTCGTGGGCAAACAGCCGTGGCAGCGCCTGACGATCTAACAAAACGGTCTCGGTCATGCGATCGTGCAACAGCGCCGCCAGTGCGGCCAGCGCCGCGGCATCCGGCGCCGGATCCGACGCCAGGCGGTATTCGATACCGGCTTCGATGCGTCGCACTGCCTTCAGACCGCAAACCCGCGCGATGTCGGTGGCTTTGCTCGACCAGGGAGAGATGGTGCCGAACCGCGGCAGCACCAGCACCATCTGCGCGCCTGCGCGACTGTCCGCTGGCGGCGCCGTGGCCTGCAGCAGTTCCGCCAGCTGGCGCAATGCGCTCGCGGCCAGCGCGCCCGAGGCATCGACAAAAAAGACCTGCCGGGTCTCGAGTGAGCGTAGCGCGGGCCAGATCGCACGCAAACGCCCGAGCAATTTCGCGAGCCGGAAATCCGACAGCGCTGCCCCGCCTCTGAGTTCCAGCATTGAGTCTAGTTCTTGCCCGAATCGCCGGCCGGCGGTGTGAACATCGGCATCGGGAATTGAGATACGTTGCCGCCTTCCAGCGCGGTGATCTTGCTAACACCCTGCTTGCGCACTTCGTCGATCCGCAGCACCGAATGCATCGGCAGAAAGCTGCGCTTGACGCCCTGGAACTCGTTCTTGATGCGCTCCTCGGCGGGGTCCACGACCACGCTGGAACGCTCGCCAAACACCAGTTCTTCGACCTCGATGAAGCCGAAAAGCGATCCATGGCTCACTTTACGGGCGTAAACCTCGTAAACCTTGCCTTGATTCACGAACATAACCTTAAAAATGTGACTGGTTGCCATCGGCGCTCGGGTGGGCATTGCTAACTTGTTCCATATTATAGGCGCGTGGCGCCTTGGAGGGTGCCGAACCGGTTCATATGGCGCTTCGATTACGTATTGTCAGCGATCATCGCCGCGCTCTGGGTAAGCGCGCGTCGGTCGTCTTTGGCGTCACTGGCGGCAATATCGGCCGGTCAGCGGACAATGACTGGGTTCTGCCCGACCCGTCGCGCTTTGTGTCGGGCCGTCATGCCCGCATCCGGTTCGAGGGCGGCCGGTACTTTCTTGAAGATACCAGCACCAACGGCACCTATATCAACGACTCGGATCAGCCGATGACCAAGTCGACGCCGCATGAGCTGAAAAACGGCGACATGCTGCGGCTTGGCGAATATCACGTCACCGTCGCGCTCGACCCCGACAACGACTTCGGTGCGGGTCGTGGTGGCGCGATGGTCAACCTGGACAGCACCCTCGAAGAAGGCTCGGGCTATGCCCAGCAAATCGCCGGCTCGCTGGATATGTCGTTCGATCCCAACAAGCTGTTCGAGACCGGCAATGCGGTCCTCGAAGAGGCGCCGAGGGCGTCATCGGCTTACAGTCAGTCGATGTTGCTGGAAGGGTCTGGCGCGCGGCGGGCCAATGGTCCGGCGACGCCGGCCGCGAAGCCCACCGATGACTCCAATATCGTGGCCGCGCGCCGGCTGGAACGGCTGACCCGCGCGGTTCGGGATCGCGAACCTCCGCAAACTCCGGGCAACGCGCGCGCCGGACTGGAAGAATTCTGCCGCGGAGCCGGCGTTGATCCGACCAACCTGCCGGAAGGCAATCCGGGCGCAATGTTGCAGATTGCCGGCCGACTGCTGCGCGAAGCGCTGATCAGCCTGAAGGTTCTCGATGCCAAGCAGGCCGACTTCCGGCGGCAGTTCCGCCTGCCGCCGGTTCGCGACGACGAGCGGGAACCCTTCAAACTGGCCGGGACCACCGACGAACTGCTGACCGCGCTGTTTATCAGCCACGGCAGCCGCCGGATCGATGCCGGCCAGTGGCTGCGCGCCTGTTATGACCAGCAGGCTGCTCACCAGGAAGCCCTCGCCGCCGGCGCCAAAGACGGCTGCGTCGCATTCATGAGCCAGTTGTCGCCCGCGGAACTCGAAAAACGCTTCGCGACGGGCGCCAAACGAGGTGCGCCGGGCGCCAAACCCAATAACTGGGAGCTCTACACGGAGTACTATCGCAGCGCGAGCGAAGTGCAGCCCGACACCGGGGTGCCCTCGTTGTACGCGGAAACGCTGGCCGCGGCCTATAGCGCTGTTTTCAAGAAACAGCCGGGCTAACAAAAACCCGATTGGCCGGGCAAGTCCAGCCCCGGCGGATTCTTGGCCGCAAGGCGCAATCCTCGTGGATTTGTGTGATTCACCCCGGCGGTGGGCAGGCGCTTGTGATAGCGTGTGCCGGACCTGTTAGTCCCGGATCCGGAGTTCTTGAATGACGTCACTTTTCACCCGCGGTCACGGTTAGCGCCGTGCGCCTGCCCGGTCCCTCGTTTGCACCGACCCATCTGCCTGGTGAAACCTCCCAGGAGTATCGTGAACGGCTGCAGCACCACGAAGACGAACGCCGCCTGAGTCGCGAACGCGAAATGATCGAAATCGCTTCGCCCAGCAACTCGGCCTCCGCACGCATCCACTACTGGGAGCGCGCCTACCAGCTGAGCATGCCGCGGGTCTCGGGACACCAGATGCTGCGCACCATCGCAGCTAACACCGGGCTGACGCTCGCTGAAGTCGAGAACGAACAACAACTGCGCGCCGCACGGCGCGTGGGCATGCCCGAACCGAAAGTTGGTCTCATTGGCGAAGGTTAATTACCGGCAGCAGAAGCTGCAGCGCGAGCGCAAGCGCAAGGATCGTCAGATCGAGAAACTTGAGCGTCGCACGCCCAAGACCGATGCGCCTGTCGACACGCCGGCCGATACAACCGGCGACACGGTGGTTATTGCGCCGCCCCCGGTGCAACCCAGGCCGTAGATCAGCCGCGCGGCTCAGTGCCAGCCGCGCAGCCAGACCGACGTATCGGTGAGCTCGCGCCAGCGCAGGCGCCGCACGCGCTTCGACAGCACGGCCTCCAGATCCACCCACTCGATCGCGCCGCCCGGAGTCTGCGGTTCGATCACGGCGGTCACCAGGAAATGCTTCTGCTTGCCCAGCGGGACCACGGCGGTCCACTTGCTGCGCAGCAGTTTCTTCGGACTCAGCGCGGCGCGTCGTGGTCCAGCGTGGTTCATGGCCAAGAGTAAGGCTTCGGGCGACGCGCTGTCAGGCGTTTCGGGTCGCCCGCAAGCTTATCCGGCCAGCGCCGCCTTGCGCGCTTCGCGACTGCCGATCAGCGGTACCGCTTCGATGACGAAATTCCCACCCTCGCGCCGGCGCGGCGATGGAATCGCGAACGCCGTGGTTTTGTTGTTGCGCCGGGTGAACTCATCCCAGTCGATGCGCCAGCCCTTGTCGTCGAATTTCGCCAGCCATTGGCGGTAGGCCACCACCGCCTTGTCCGCGGGCATCAGCATTTCCTTGCTGTTGCTGATCGGTGTGCGGCGCGGATAGACGTTCTCGAGGATGTCGATGTCCTGCTGCGCGATCACCTTGTTGCGCGCATGGATCGGGCCGTCGTGCTTCGGATCGAGCATGAAGTTGCGCATGTTGACGAAGAACACGCGCGTGTGCCGCTCGTCCACCGGCTGCTCGATGAAGTACTGCCGGAACGCCTGGCCTTCGCCGACGTTGATCTCGGTGATCATGGTTGCGGGCCCGTGCGTGCCGCTGCCCGCGAAGAGGCCCCCGGCGCGGGTCTGCGCCTCGTCCCAGGTCTTGTCCTTCAGGCCCGGCGAGTCGAAGCGGTGCAGGAACCACATGCCCCAGCCCTGCTCGTAGTCCCGTACGTCGTATTCGCGCACGCGATAGG
>DAIQQI010000359.1:0-3491 GCA_036786925.1 Steroidobacteraceae bacterium | reverse complement strand
CACCGTCACCGCACAACGCCGCGAACAGAATATCCAGGATGTTGGCATTTCGGTCACGGCGCTGAGCGGCACCAAGCTGGATGAACTGAATATCACCGCCGCGACCGACATCGTGCGCGCCGTGCCCAGCCTGAAGATGAATGCGTACTCGAGTGCGCAGGTGGTCTTCAATATTCGCGGCGTGTCGCAGAACGACTACGGCGATCAGCAGGAGCCGCCGGTTGCCGTCTACCAGGATGACAGCTACTCGAGCTCGATCAACCTGGCGAGTTTTCCGGTGTTTGACCTGGCGCGCATCGAAACGCTGCGCGGACCGCAGGGAACGCTGTTCGGTCGCAACGCGACCGGTGGCGCCATCCAGTTCATTTCGCGTCAACCGACCAGGGAAGTCGACGGCTACGCGACCGCGACCGTCGGCCGCTTCGGCCAGGCTATCGTCGAGGGCGCGATCGGTGGTCCTATCACCGATCGCCTGCAAGGCCGCATCGCCGCCTTCAGCAACGTCAGCGATGGCTACATGAAATCGGTAATCCCGGGCGTGCCGGACCGCGGCAGCAACGACCACTATGCACTGCGTGGCAGCCTTGCCTGGCAACCTAACGACACGACGGAATTCAAGCTGCTGGTGCGTTACATGAACGCGGACAAGGAAACCCAGGCGGGTCTTTATTCGCTGGAAGCCGCCTGCCCTAACGCGCAGTTCCAGGGTGAATTCACGCTGCCGACCCAGTCCTGCGCCTTCTGGGGCACGGGCCCCGGGCAGACCGGCACCGGCTATCGCAACGACGCCATCAGCCCGACCCGCGGCGGCAATCCCTGGAGGACAGCAGAGACGCAGGAGTCCTATGTGGATCGCGAGATCATTGGCACCACCGTGCACGCGCAGTTCGACCTCGGGCGGTTCACGCTGCTGTCGATCACCGATTACCAGCATTCGGAGAAGTTCTATATCGAAGGCGGCGATTCGTCGCCCGATGACGGTGTGTTTTTCTTCCAGGGCAGCAAGCTCAACCAGATATCCGAGGAAATCCGGCTGTCGGGAAAATTCGGAGCTAACGAAATGGTCGCCGGCGCCTATTGGATGAGCGTCAACGGCAGCTATACCGGCAAGTTCGCTGATCCGTTCTACGGCTACGATCCGGATGTCGCGTTTTCCCAGAGCACCGACTCCTGGGCTGCGTTTGTGCAAAACGAATGGAGCATGTCCGACAAGTTCAAGCTGATCACCGGCCTGCGTTACTGGACTGACGCGCGCGAAGGCGCGTACTTTGGCAGCGCACCGGCCGTTCCAGGACTGACACCGGCGGTCACCATCATCTTCAACCGCAACCAGATTTTCCCCGGTGGCAGCCGCATCCGGCCGGCCGATGCGCGCCGTTCGTTTGACGACGTGACCGCGCGGCTCGAGCTCGACTACAAACCTAACGACGATATGTTGTGGTTCCTGAGCTTCAATCGCGGCAGCAAGAGCGGCGGATTCACCTTCTCGACCGGCACGCCGTACAACCCGAACGAACAGGCGTTCCTGGAAGGCATCCCGTTCAATCCCGAAGTGCTGAACGCGGCGGAACTCGGCTTCAAGTCCACGCTGGCCGATGGCAGGATGACTTTCAACGCCAGCGCTTTCTATTACAAATACGACGACTACCAGGCGTTCGCGCAGTTTGGTCCGGTGCAGACCGTGATCAACCTTAATGCCAAGGAGTTTGGCGTCGAAGCCGAACTCAACGCCAAGCCTGTGCAGGGCCTGACGCTGCAGCTGGGCGCGTCCTACCTCGATTCAACCGTTGAGGACGTACCGTTGCCGGATCTGGTAACCATCGAAGATCACGAATTACCGCAGGCGCCGCGGTTCTCGGCCAACGGTCTGATCCGTTATGAGTTTCCGGTGGGCGGCGCCGGCCAGATGTCAGTGCAGGCTGATGCGCAGTACTCGGACAAATTCTGCTTTACGGTGTTGTGCGCGCCGGTGGAGCGCGAAGCCGCATACGTTGTCACCAACCTGCGCGTTGGCTATGCGCCGGACTCCGGCGAGTGGGAAATTGCAGCCTATGTCGACAACCTGCTCGAGGAGCAGTACCGGGTCTACGCCTTTGACAGCTCGCTGTTCTCGGGCGTGGTCGCGGGCGTCTACGCCAAACCGCGGACCTATGGCCTGACCGCGACCTACCACTTCGGCGCCGGTCGTTAGCTGCCGCGCGACGCTCAGCGCCTTTCTCAGCGCTGGGCGTCGCGCCAATTGGCGGCGGTAAAGTAAGGCGCGTCCGAAGGCGCCAGCAGCGGCCGGTCCAGGATGTGATCGGCCGCTTTTTCCGCCAGCATGATGGTCGGCGCGTTGAGATTGCCGGTGGTGACGCTCGGCATGATCGAGGAGTCGACCACGCGCAAGCCCTCGATACCTAACACGCGCAGCTGCGAATCGACCACGGCGGCTGGATCGCTGGCTGCGCCCATCTTGCAGCTGCCACAGGGATGGTAGGCGCTTTCGGTCTTGTCACGTACAAAGGCATCGATCGCCGCGTCGGTCGTCACATCCGCACCCGGCTGGATTTCCCGGCCGCGGTAGCGATCGAAGGCAGGCTGCGCGAAAATTTCGCGGGCCAGGCGCACGCAGGCCCGCATCTCGGTCCAGTCATCGGGATGCGACAGGTAGTTGAAGAGTATGGACGGCGCCGCGCGCGGCTCGCGCGAACGCAGGCGCACCCAGCCGCGGCTTTTGGTGCGCATCGGCCCGACATGTGCCTGAAAGCCATGTTCTTTGGCGGGTGACGAGCCGTCGTAATTCATGGCCAGCGGCAGGAAATGAATCTGGATGTCGGGATAGCGCACGCCAGCCCGGCTGCGAATGAAGCCGCCGCTCTCAAAGTGATTGGTGGCGCCCAGGCCATCCTTGCGCAGGATCCAGCGAATACCGATCCCCGCCCTGCTCCACAGGCTCAAAGCCGAATAAAGGCTAACAGGCTCGCGGCAGGCCATCTGCAGGTAAAACTCCAGGTGATCATGCAGGTTCTCGCCAACGCCAGCCAGCGCATGCACCAGCGGAATCCCATGGCTGCGTAATTCATTGGCCGGACCGACGCCTGACAGTTTCAATAATTGTGGTGAGTTGATCGGCCCGCCGGACACGATCACTTCGCGCGCGGCCCTGACGACATGACGCGCGCCACCGCGCTCATATTCAACGCCGCTGGCGCGCCTGCCCTCAAACAGCACGCGCGTGACCAGGGCATGCGTACGCACGCTCAGGTTGCGCCGCTGCAGCGCCGGCCGCAGATAGGCGTTCGCTGTGCTGGAGCGGCGGCCGTCTCCGACAGTCATATCGAAACGGCCAACCCCCTCCTGCTGGCGGCCATTCACATCGGCGGTATAGGGATAGCCCGCCTGCTGGCCGGCCTTCAGCCAGGCGTCGTGCAGTGGATTGGTCAGCAAGCCATAGCGGGTCTGCAGGGGCCCGGAGTCGCCGCGATAGGCGTCGCCGCCGGCGAGCCGGG
>DAIQQI010000358.1:0-3501 GCA_036786925.1 Steroidobacteraceae bacterium | reverse complement strand
ACGACATCGCCTTTTTTCAGCACCTTGCCGACGCTGTTGCTGGCGCCGATGAGCGGTCGCAGGTCCGGGCTCTTGTATTCATCGATCGGTGTCGGCACCGTCACGATGAAGACGCGGCAGGCCTTGAGATCCGTTAGCTGGTCGGTGAAGCTCAGGTACTTGGCGCCCTTCAATTCGGCCCGCGTGGTTTCGAGCGTGCTGTCCTTGCCCTTGCGCAGCTCGGCGATGCGGGAGGTCTTGATGTCGAAGCCGACGGTCTTGAAGTGCTTGCCAAATTCAACCGCCAGTGGCAGCCCGACATAGCCCAGACCCACGACCCCGACGCGGCAATTACGCAGACTCAACATTCAACGTACCCCTTCAAAAGACAATTGTGGCGGACTGGCCGATAACAAAACAGCGACCTGGGTCGCGAAATCAGCCCGGCGGCTCGCTGGCACGCCAGAGGGCTGGTTTTCCAGCCGCTTTGTCGATCTTGCCGAGCAGGACCTCATGCGCGGCCAATTCCTCAGGTCCCGCCGGAATGACCCGCAGGTGCGTCGGCCTCTCGACCCGCTGCGCGCCGCCGATGCTGACATCCTGCGTCACCGAGGCGGCGCGCGCATCGCCGAGCGCCAACGCGGCCTGGCCGCCGGTCATGGCGAGGTAGACCTCGGCCAGCAGCTGCGCATCTAACAAGGCGCCGTGCAGATCGCGCCGTGAATTATCGACGCTGTAGCGTTTGCACAGCGCATCGAGGTTGTTGCGCTGCCCCGGGTGCAGCTCACGCGCCAGCGTCAGTGAATCGATGACCCGGCGCCCCTCGGCAAAGCGCGCGACCGGCAATTTGGCGCGCGCAAATTCGGCGTCCAGGAATCCCAGATCGAATCCCGCGTTGTGAATGATCAGTTCCGCATCGCCCAGGAACTCGAGCAACTCGGCGGCGACGTCGGCAAAGCGCGGTTCTTTCTCGAGCTGCGCGCGCGTGATGCCGTGCACCGCGAGCGCGCCCTCGTCGATGTCGCGCTCGGGATTCACATAGCGATGGAAGCGGTTCTGCGTCGCGCGCCGGTTGACGAGCTCGATGCAGCCGATTTCGATGATGCGGTGACCCGCTGCGGCCTCGAGGCCGGTGGTTTCTGTGTCGAGGACGATCTGTCGCATGCGCGCATCCTACCCAAGCAGCGCGTCGATCGCACGACGCGCGAGCTCATCGACGCGTTCGTTGCCCGGCACGCCCGCATGACCCTTGACCCAGCGCCAGTCCACGTGGTGCGCGGCGGCCGCCGCATCCAGCGCCTCCCACAGATCCTGGTTGCGCACCGGCTTGCGGTCGGCGGTTTTCCAGCCACGCTTCTTCCAATTGGCGAGCCACTCGGTGATGCCCTTGCGGACGTATTCGGAGTCGGTATAAACGCGTGCGCGCACCGGCCGCTTGAGCGCTTCCAGCGCACGCAGCACCGCGGTGAGTTCCATGCGATTGTTGGTGGTCGCCGCCTCGGCGCCGCTCAGTTCGCGCTCGCTGCTGCCCTTGATCAGGAGCGCCGCCCAGCCGCCGGGCCCCGGATTGCCGCGGCAGGCGCCATCGCTGTAGATGACGACTTCAACATCGGCGTCAGCGGTCACAGCGATGGGTCTTTCGACTGGCCGCGGGTGGTCGGCGTGATGCCCGCGAGCACATGCAGCCGTTCGCGATCACGCCAGCGCAGCCTGAGCGGCGTGCCGGCGTAGAGCCGCTTGCGGGCCTGCAACAGATACGCACCGGCAGGCCACCAGCTGGTGAGCCCGCGCCGCAGCACCCGCGCCGGCGCGCCGAGCTTGCCCCAGGGCAGGCTGAAGAGATAGCGCCGCACCGGCGTGACTTCGTAACCTAACAACACCAGCCAGTCGCGCAGGCGCCGCTCGGACAAGAGGTGCTGCACGCCCGGCGGAAACGCGCCGCGCGACGCCACCGCGCGCAGGCCCCACAGGCTCCAGGGCCGGAAGCCCAGCACCAGTAATTGCCCCTCACCGGTCAGTATCCGGTCCACCTCGCGCAGCAGCGCGTGCGGGTCGGCGGCGAATTCCAGCGCGTGAGCTAACAACACTGCATCCACCGAATCGGAGGCGATCGGCAGGTGCGCGGCGCGCGCGACCAGGTCCAGCTGGACGCCGGCGCGCTGCTGCTCGAGCGTGCCGGCCAGTGCCTGATGGCGCGTGCGGGCGGACGCCAACAGCTCGCGGCCCAGGCCCCAGGCGCCCACCTGCAGCAGCTCCCAGCCGAACACTTTGTCCAGGGCCTCGCGCAGCAGCTCGGACTCGGCGGCGACGATGGCACTGCCCTGAGACGTATTCCACCAAACCGCCAAGGGGTCGGTATCGGGGCGATTTTGTGTGCTGGTTTGAGACATAGTCCGGGGTAAAAACAATAGCAATTTTCCGGACTTGCGGGTTAAATACGCTCAAATGGATCAAGGTCTTGTGTCATATCGTGGCACGGGACTTCCTTTGCTTCGGGAGCTGGCTTGGCGAGGCATATCGGGTCAACCGCATTGCAGAGTTTACTGGCCGCAGCCTTGCTGGCGGTCGTAGCCCCGGCGCGCGCGGAAAATGACGCCAACCTGCTCCAGTCCGGCACGCCCCTCGATGGCGCGCTGATCGAATCCAACGACGCGGTAATCCCGGGCCCGCCGGAACCGGCGCTGTCCACGCCAGCGGCCAATGCGGCGCCCGTGGCGGAAACCGCACCGGACCTGCTGGCGCGCCTGCGCAAGGGCATGCAACTGCCGGATCTTGATCAGAATGCGATCGATGTGCAGTTGAGCTGGTACGCGCGTAACCCCGAATACCTCGAGCGCGTTTTCGGCCGTGCCGAGCTCTACCTCTATCACATTGTCGGTGAAGTCGAAGCGCGCGGCATGCCGCTCGAGCTCGCGCTGCTGCCGGTGGTCGAAAGTGCGTTTGAGCCGTTTGCGTATTCGCGTGCGCATGCAGCCGGGCTGTGGCAGTTCATTCCCGACACCGGCAAGCGCTTCGGCCTGCCACAGAACTGGTGGTACGACGGCCGCCGCGATGTCATGGAGTCCACGCGCGCAGCGCTCGATTACCTTCAGTACATGCATGATGAGTTCAACGGCGACTGGTTGTTAGCCGTTGCGGGTTACAACTGCGGCGAATACTGCGTCGCGCGCGCGATCCGGGAAAACCAGGCGCGCGGCCTGCCGATCGATTTCTGGAGCCTGCGCCTGCCTTCCGAGACGCGCGCCTACGTGCCCAAGTTGTTAGCCATGAGCCGGCTGATCGCCAACCCGGAACTCTACGGCATCGGCTTCAGCCATATCCCCAATGAACCGTACTTCGCGCGCGTCGACACCGGCGGGCAGATCGACCTGAAGCTGGCGGCTGAAATGGCCGGCATCAGCTACGATGAATTGACGGAGCTCAACCCGGCCTATCATCGCTGGGCGACACCGCCGCAGGGACCCCACTACCTGCTGCTGCCGCTGACCGCCGCGGATACCTTCCGCCAGGGCCTCGGCCAGC
>DAIQQI010000357.1:0-3531 GCA_036786925.1 Steroidobacteraceae bacterium | reverse complement strand
TGAGGCAGTGCGCCGGTCTCGTTCTTGGCGGCGGCTTTCTCGACCTCGAGCTTTCCGGCCTTGACCGAAGCGTCGTCGATGAGAACGCTCATCTCGACCAGCTTCTTCTGCAGGGCGTCCTTCTTTCCGCCCAAGGCGGCGATGGAGCCGATCTCTCCGGCAAGCTCCTTCTCGCCGGCGGTGGCGTAGACGCCGCCGATCTGGCCGCTGCGCTCGCCAGCATGGTGCAGGGCAAGACGCCGCTGTTGTTAGCTTCGCGGGCGGCCGGGCAGGGCGAGCGGCCCGCGCATCCTGAAGGCCGGCCGGAACGAGGCTCGGACCGGCGTCCCGATTGGCGCGTATCGGAAGAGCAGGGCGAGGCGCGGCCGCGCGGCCGGCGCCACGATCCACAGCAACTGTATCGTCTCGAGGTCGGGCGCGAGCACGGGGTGCAACCCGGCAATATCGTCGGCGCGATCGCTAACGAAGCCGGACTCAGTGGCTCGCACATCAACGGCATCGATATCCAGCGTACCCATACGTTCGTGCGCCTGCCCGAAGGGCTGTCGCCCGAAACGATCGTCAGGCTGGGCAAGGTCCGGGTCAAGGGCCAGCTGTTAGCGATCACGCTGGCTGAACCGGGGGGTGGCGAACGAGCCGAGGACGAAGCCGAGCGTGCACCCAGGCCCCGAACTAACAAGCCCTTTGGCAAGCCGTTTGCGCGCGGCAAGACAGTAAAAGGCGCGGCCCGCCGGTCGGGCGGTAGCGGCAGCTAGCCGTTAGGCTGTCGGACCGCGATTTTCGTTGCGTTGCGGCAACACCGCATTGCGGCCGGGGTCCGGTTGCGCTCTAATTAACATATGAACGCCCGTTTGCCTGCCCTGATCCGAGCCATGGCCGCGGCCGCCGTGCTCGCATGCCCGGTGGCTGGCACAGGTGCGTCGCTCGACCCGCAGTTCATGAACAAGGTCGAAGCCCTGATGGCCGAAGGTAAGCCGGCGGAGGCGCTGGCGGCCATGCAGGCGCGCGAACCGGAGTTCGCGGGCAATCCCCGCTTCGACTATTTGTTAGGGCTGGCGGCGCTTGATGCTCATCAGCCGGCGGTCGCGATACCACCGCTGAAGCGGGTGGTCGCGGTGCAGCCGGATTTTGCCGGTGTGCGCATGGAGCTGGCACGTGCGCACTATGAAAAAGGCGACGCGTCTGCAGCGCGCGAGCAGTTTCAGGTCATGCTGCGCGACAACCCGTCGGCGACCACTCGCACAGTCATCAATCGGTATCTCACGGCCATCGACCGCAACTCGCCGCTGCCGGTGGCTGCCACGCGGCGTTCCTGGTTCGTGGATGTCGGCAGCGGATACGACTCGAACGCCAACGGCTCGACCAGCGACACGACCTTTCTCGGTTTTGCGCTGAACAGCCAGTACGTCGAGATGGCATCGCCATTTGTCGAACTCGGCCTGGGTTTCGTATTGGATAAACCGCTAGCCGCAAATTCGGCCGTCAACCTGTATGGCCGTGTCACGCATCGTGCTAACACCGATGCCAGTTTCGTCGATCAGACGGTCGCCTTTGCCGGCGCTTCCTTTGTCTTCAGGCTCGGCGAGACGCGCGCGACCCTCGGCGTCAATGGCTTCAATGGCTGGCTGGATGGCGCACAGCAGCAGAACTCGGGCAATGTTGAATTTGGTGTCAGCAGGTTCCTGTCCGAGAAACTGGAGCTGTCGGCCCTGGTGCGCGGTGGGGTGCTCGCATACGATCAACCGGTGTACCAGGTCCTCGATGTCGATCGCTATCTCGGCGGCGTGGGGCTGACGCGTTACGGCCTGCGCAACGGCACCGCGCGCCTGGGTGGCGCGTTGTTAGCAGGGCGGGATGAAGCGCGGCGCCTTGGCTCGCCATTCAGCAACGATAAATTCGGTGCGCGACTGTTCGCGGGAATTTCGCTGCGTCCGCGCAGCACCCTGTATGGCGAACTGCTGTACCTCGATACGCGATTCGATGGTCTCGGTTTTTTTGGAGTGCGGCGCCACGACCAGCAGTTTCTGGCTTTCGTCGGCTTCGACGCGCAAAACTGGCCCGCCAGCAACTGGACTGTGTCGCCGCAGATTCGCTTCACGGACAATCGTTCGAATGTAAGCCTTTACCAGTACGACCGGGTCGAGGCCATGATCTTCGTGCGCCGCCTGTTTCAGTAGCAGCCCGCCTCGAGCGCCCCGGGACTTTCGCGGAACCTGTGACTGCCATCACGGTTGGCGCCACGGTTTCAACTGCGGCTGGGCGATAATCGGAAGTACCTGAGTCAGTGATTCCTGGCCGGCAAACGAGCTTTAACTTGGATCAAACTGTCAATCCACCGCCGTCGCGTCGCGTGGGCGGTCCTGACCGTCGCAAGCACCATTTGCGCGCCTTGTGGATCGGCAGTTTCATGGCGCGGCGCCGGCACCCGCGCCGCGACGATGATCGCAGCGTAACTGCGGTCGACTGGCATCACCCGCAATGGCTGGTTGTCGTGCTGGCTATCCTGTTCCTGTCGATCGCGGACGCGCTGCTGACGCTGACCGTGATCAACCTGGGGGCGGAGGAAGTCAACCCGTTCATGCGGCCGCTCGTGACCGGAAGTGGACACAGTTTTGCCTGGTGGAAGCGGGGCATGACGTCGTTCGGGCTGATATTCCTGACCATCAGGGCCCGGATGCGCACGCTTGGGGGACTCCCTATCGGCTGGCTGCTGTACATCATCCTGGCTATACACACCGTGCTGGTGGCGTATGAACTTTGGCTGGTCGAGCACCTGACAGCCCTGATGCCGCTGTGATCCGTTAAACTTAATCCAGTTATGCCCCCCGATCGTTCCGTGTCCCGCACGGAGTTGCTGCAAAGCGCTCCGCTGTACGCGGGCAATGCCGATTATCTCGAGGCTCTTTTTGAGGCCTGGTTGGCTGCGCCTGCGTCGGTCCCGCCGATGTGGCAGGAGTATTTCGGGCGCCTCCCGGCGGCGCCGGCGTTGCCCGAAACTTCACACCGCGCGGTTCAGGCCGGCATCGCGGCACGGGCCAGGCTGGGCACGGCGGTCGCGGGTACGGCGACGTCCAAGCCCGCCAACGATGCGACGGCCAAACAAGGCGCGGTCTCACGCCTGATCCAGGTCTATGCGAATCGCGGACATCTGGTCGCGCAGCTCGATCCGCTTGGCCTGATGCAGCGTCCGCGACCGCGGGTGTTGGATCTTGAATATTTCGGCTTGTCCGACGCTGATCTTGACACCGAGTTCTATACCGGCAGCCGCAGCGGACCGGTGCCGCCGCGCGAGCGGCTGCGCGACATCCTGGCGCAGCTCAAGCAGATTTACTGCGGCAGCATCGGCGCCGAATTTGCGCATGTGTCCGACACCGATGAACGATTGTGGCTGCAGGAGCAGTTCCAGTCCGGGCGGCTGACGCAGAAATTTTCGGCCGAGGAACGCAAGAGCATCCTCTGGCAGCTGACAGCTGCCGAGGGCCTCGAGCGCTACCTGCACACCAAGTACGTCGGCCAGAAGCGCTTCTCGCT
>DAIQQI010000356.1:0-3532 GCA_036786925.1 Steroidobacteraceae bacterium | reverse complement strand
GCCGTCGATACCGGCACAGCTAACAAAGCGCCCGCGCCGTAGGAAAACGCCAGCACCGGCTTGCGGCCGATCTTGTCCGAGATCCAGCCCGTGAGCGGCAGCAGGAACATCATGGTCAGCAGCACCAGCGTGATGATCCGCGAGGCGCTGTCCTTGGGAAACCCCGCGGTGTTCACCAGGTACTTCTGCATGTAGGTCGTGTAGGTGTAGAACCCGACACCGCCACCAGCGCTCAGCGCAATGACCATGAAGGTCTCTTTGGGATAACGGGTCAGCAGGCGCCAGCCGGTGCTCTCGTGCCGGGCGCCGTCTGATTCTACGACGAACAGATGGGTTTCATCGATGCCGCGCCGTATCCAGAACACGACCAGTGCCAGCAGCGCGCCGATCGCAAACGGTATGCGCCAGCCCCAGGCATACAGCTGCGCTTCGGTCAGCACCAGCTGCAGCAACACCTGCACCAACACCGCTGTTAGCTGCCCGGCCACCAGCGTCGAGTAATAGACCCCCGACCACAGGCCGCGTGTAGTCCGGTGTGACATTTCGCTGACGTAGGTGGACGAGGCGCCGTACTCACCGCCGAGCGACAGCCCCTGCAACACGCGCGCCGCGATCAGCAGCACGGTCGAGGCGATCCCCAGGCCCGCCGGCATGATCGCAATGGCGAGCGACCCCAGGCACATCAGGCCCACCGACAAGGCCAGCGCGGCGCGCCGGCCGGCGCGGTCCGCATAACGGCCCATCAGCCAGGCGCCCAGCGGCCGCGCCAGGAAGCCGCCTGCAAACACAAAGGCCGCGTTCAGCAGCTGCACGGTCTGGCTGCCCTGCGGGAAGAACGCGCGCGAGAAATAGATCGCGAAGGACGCGTACACGAACCAGTCGAACCATTCGACGAAATTGCCGGCGGAACCGCCGATGATGTTGCGAAGTCGCTGCCAGTTTTTCATGGGTTGCACACTTTCAGGGTCAGGGACTGGCGGTGCGTGTTAGCTCGATGTCGATTCCGCTCACCAGCCAGCCGTCGCGGGCGACGCGGATCGGGTGCTCCGCGGCATCCTCAAGCCCCAACCGCTGCAGTTGCGCCGCCGCTACGCGTCGACTCCCCGAACCCTGTTGTCTATTTCTCGGGTTCGAATCCCGAAACGTGGGACCGCAAAACTGGCGGAGAGAGAGGGATTCGAACCCTCGAAGGGCTTTTGACCCTTACACCCTTAGCAGGGGTGCGCCTTCGACCACTCGGCCATCTCTCCGCGGGGCCGGAATCATACCTTGGGTGCCCCGAATTCGCAGTAATCCTCCTTTTCGACCAGGTCGTAGACAAAGAGGAACTTGGCCATGCCGGTCAGGACCGCCATGGTCATCCCCAGCTCAAACAGCTGGGCATCGTCGAAATGCTGCCGGGCCTCGCGGTACAGCTCCGCGGTCAGGCTGCCGCGCGGGTTCGTTAGCATCATCTGGCTGGCGAGGCGCAGCGCGGCGCGCTCATCGGGCTGCCAGACCGGGTCATCCGGGCGCTCGATGGCGGCGATCTGAGCCTCGGTCAGCCCGGCGGCGGCCGCATCGACCCGGTTGCCCTTGTTGCAGAACGCGCAGCCATGCGCGGTCGAGAGGCGCAGCCGCACCAGTTCCTTGATACGCCTGCCGACCCGGCCGCCATGGAACACGCGACTGTAGAACTCGCCGTACCAGTCGAACATTTCGGGCGCATGACCCGCGACGCCGACAAACGTGGCATCGCCGCGCAGTTGCGTGGCGCGATCGAAGGCGGCTTGCATGTTAGGCGGCAGCTGCTCGCGCGGCAGCGGCGGCAGAAAGGGCGCGGGTTTCATGTCGCCGCAAAAACGGCTGAATCAGCTACCGTTAGCATGCCCGTTGGAATGGCCGTTGCCGTGTGCATTCGCGGTAGGCTCGGCGGCCGTTTCATCGTGAATGCGCCGGAAGATTTCTTCGCGGTGAACGGTGACTTCTTTCGGCGCACTGATGCCGATACGCACCTGGTTGCCCTTGACGCCGAGCACCGTCACGGTGACTTCGTCCCCGATCATCAGGCACTCGCCTACGCGTCTGGTTAGTATCAACATGCTGTACAAGAGACTACCTGTACAACGGCAACACGCCAAGCAATTAAGTGGCGATTTTTGTCTTGACCCAACCGGCGACGCCCGCCAAGGCTCCCGCCAGTGCCTGCGTGTCGGTGCCCCCGCCCTGGGCGAAATCCGGCCTGCCACCGCCCTTGCCGCCAATCTGCGCTGCTACCGCAGCAACGATTTCGCCCGCCTTCAGCTTCGTGGATTCGGCCGCGGTGACACCTGCGACCACCGTGATCTTGCCGCTGGCGTCCGTCGTTGCAAGCACGATGACTGCTTTCTTGAGCCGATCCTTGAGGCCGTCGACCGCATTGCGCAACGCGCCGGCATCGGCGCCTTCGATCTGCGCCGCGACAACCTGGATACCGCCGACATCGACCGCGCCCGCCGCGATATCGGTGCCGGCGCCCGAAGCGAGTTTGTCCTTGAGCTGGCGATTTTCCTTTTCGAGCTGGCGGATCCGCTCCAGCGCATCCTTGACCTTGCTCGCCAGCTCCGACGGCTGGCCGCGGAGCAAGCCCGCCGCCTCGCGCAGCTCGCGCTCGTTAGCGTCGACCTGCGCTAGCGCGCCTTCGCCGGTCACGGCCTCGATACGGCGCACGCCAGCGGCCACGCCGCCTTCGCTGATGATCTTGAACAGGCCGATGTCGCCGGCGCGGCTCACATGCGTGCCGCCGCACAGTTCCATGGAAAAATCGCCTATTTTCAGCACCCGCACGTCGGCTTCGTATTTCTCGCCGAACAGGGCCATCGCGCCCGCGGCGACCGCATCGTCATAGCTGCGGACCGTGGTTTCCGCAACCGCGTTGGCGCGCACCTGGGCGTTCACCAGTTGTTCGATCTGCCGCAATTCCTCGGGCGTGACCGCGGCGATATGCGAAAAATCGAACCGCAACCGGTCCGGCGCCACCAACGAGCCCTTCTGCTGGACGTGCCTGCCTAACACCTGGCGCAGCGCTGCATGCAGCAGGTGGGTGGCCGAGTGATTGCGGCGCGTGGCGTCGCGGCGCGCGACATCGACCTGGGCGCTCAGCTGGTCGCCGGTTGCAATGTTTCCGGCCGTCAGCACGCCGGCGTGCGCAATCGCGGCGCCACGCTTGTGCGTGTCTTCGACCTTGAACAGGGCCGCCGCGGCGCTCCGCAGCGCTCCCGTGTCGCCGACCTGGCCGCCGCTCTCGGCGTAGAACGGCGTCTGGTCGAGGACGATTTCGCCGCGCTCGCCGGTCAGCAGGCGCTCGACCGGCGCGCCGCCTTTCAGGATCGCGAGCACTTTACCCTGGCTCGATGTCCCGTCGTAGCCACAGAAGCTCGAGCGCGCATCGACCTGCACGCCGGCGCGCAGGTCCACGCCGAAACGGCTGGCACCGCGCGCGCGTTCGCGCTGCGCGTCCATCGCCGCGTCGAAGCCCGCCTGGTCGATGGACAGGCCGCGTTCGCGCGCGACA
>DAIQQI010000355.1:0-3542 GCA_036786925.1 Steroidobacteraceae bacterium | reverse complement strand
GCAGCACGATGCCGCGAGCTCGGTCGACATCATCGAACCGCTGGCGCGCGGTTTCGTCGGCCTGCGGCCGGTGATCGCGTTTGATCTGCCCGGGCACGGCGAGTCCACGGCGCCGCTGCCGAACGGCAAGGTCACGGTGAACACCTATGCGAAAGCGGTGTTAGCGGCGCTCAAGACGCTGGGCGTCGACGAGTTCGACTTCATCGGCACCTGGGGCGGCGGCCTGGTTGGCCTGGAAATCGCGACGCTGGCGCCCAGGCGCCTGAAACGCCTGGTGATGGCCGATGCGATGTACCACAGCCCGGAACTTTTGAAGGAGCTGAAAGCGCATTACACGCCGGACATCCAGCCGGACTGGCACGGCGGCTACCTGCTCGAAGCCTGGCACCTGATGCGCGACCAGGGCCTGTTCTGGCCGTGGTTCAAGCGCCAGAAAGCTAACATCATTCGCAAGCCGCCCTATCTCGACCCGGCGATGATCAACAAGCGCGTGCTGGACCTGTTCCGTTCGCAGGGCAACTGGCGGCGCGCCTACCAGGCGCACTTTGCCTATCCGATCGCCGCCAGGCTCAGGCAGAACAAGGTGCCGACACTGGTCGTGTCGCCGTCCTGGGATCCGCAGTTCGAGGACGGCGAGCGCCTGGCGCGTGATTTCCCGGGCATCCCGTTCCGCAAGGTGCCGGACGATTTCGCGGCCTGGGGCGCGGATCTGCTGCCGTTCCTGAATGCCTGAGCCGATGCAGAGGAAGCTGCAATGAATGGAATAATCTGCGGTGTGTTGTTGTTAGCCATCGGCGTGGGCGCCGGCAGCGCGGCGGCGCAGTCGCCCGCTGCGGAAACCGGCGCCATTGCGATTCCGAATCCGCGCCAGGGCTCTGAAGTCACCGAGATCGCTCCCGGCTACTACAGCCTGCGCCATCATGCCAATCGCAACGTTTTCTGGGTGACCAGCAAGGGCGTCATTGCCACCGACCCGGGCGACATCGAGCAGGCCCGGGTCATGCGCGAGGAAATCCGCAGGATCACGCCGCTGCCTGTGAAATACGTGATCTACAGCCATCAGCACTGGGACCACGTGATCGGCGGCGCGATCTTCAAGCAGGAGGGCGCGAAGTTCGTCAGCCACGAAAAATGCGCCGCGCAGTTCCGCGACCTGCCTAACAAGGACATCGTGATGCCGGACATCACGTTCAAGGGCGACAGGTATGTCGTGCGGCTCGGCGAACGCAGGATCACGCTGCGCTACCTCGGGCCGAACCACGGCGATTGCCTGGTCGTGATGACGCCTGACAACGTCGACATCCCGTTTATCGTCGATCTCGCGACCGCCGGCGGCATGCCGCTGCCGTATATCTCGGATTATTCATTGCACAACTGGGTGCGCAGCCTGAAGGAACTCGAGGGCTGGAGCTTCGAGAACTATGTCGGTGGCCACGGCGTGCCGCTGGCGCCGAAAGCGCGGCTGCGCGAACGGCGCGAATATGTCGAGGCGCTGATGCAGGAGACCAAACGCGAACTCGATGCTGGCACACCTAACGAGCAGATCCCGGATATCGTCGCCGAACGCCTCCGCGGACGGTTCGAACAATTGCGCGGCTTCAACGGCATCGTGCGCGACAACGTGCGGCGCACCATCACCTATTACGCGATGGGCTGGTAGGTCGCGACCAGTGGGCGTGGGATCGGATCCGCGCCCTGGTTTTTCACGCGGAGCGTTTGCCCTGCCCGGTAACGACCACGAACAGCAGCATGCAGGACTCGCGCCAACGATTGACCCAGGAATGCAGGTTGCCGCCCTGGATCAGCGTGTCGCCCGCCTTCAGAATCAGTTCGCGATCCGCATCGAGCTTGAAGGCGATCTTGCCGGACAAGATGGCCATGTAGTCCAGCGTCGCGTTGCTGTGCAAGGGGATCGTCGGCGCGCGCGTGCCGCCGGGCAGCTCCGCGAGGTAGAAACTGGTGCCGGAAAAGCCTTCGCGATAGGCATTGCCAGCGGTTGCGCCCAGGTCCGGACCTAACGGCAGGCTGACCGGAAGGCCGGAGGATTCCCACAGCCGGGTGATCCTGGTGCCGCTCATTTCAAAGCTGTTGCCCGCGGCGCCGTCCTGCAGCACCACGGTGCGCCCCGCGGCATCGTAGCTGGTGACCACGCGCCGCACCTCTCGCCAGCCGCGCGACCCGCGTGCCGGCGTTGCGGCATCCGCGGCCTGCGTGGCCCGAGCCGCGGCGGCCATGGCCGGGATCGCCAGCGCCTGCCCTAACAACTTGCGGCGCGAAACCTGTTTCGTCTTTGCATTCTTGCGCATATGAATTTCCGTAGAGCCGGTAGCTGCGGCCCTGACTCAGCTTTTTTCGGAATCCGTTTTCGTGGGCGGTATGTTGCCGCCGGCCGGGCGGCTGTTGTAACTGCCGATGGCACTGCGCGCGTTGCGCGTAAGTTCCTGACCTTTCTGCTTGACCTTGCGCAGCCATAGACGCGCCCAGGCAAATTCCAGCCCGAGAATGCCGAGGCCGATCGGGATTACCACGAACGCCGGACCGGGCAACACGATCATGACTATGCCGGCGAGCAGTACGGTGAATCCGACCACCGTGATGACGATGCGCTTGGCCCAGCGATAAGCATTGTTGCCAGTCATTGCTGTTTATTGTAACCCGGCTGCAGCTGCCGGTCCTGCCAGCGCGCTAACAAAATCTGCGCGATGATGCCGCCGCATCCCGCCAGGAACATGTCCCACTGGGTGTCCCAGACGTCGCCCTGGGTGCCGAGAAACGCGTCGGCCTGGCCGCCGATGATCACCGCCGTCCACCATTCGAGAAATTCGTAGCAGGCGCTGATCGCCAGACAGATGCAGACCACGATGAAGAACAGCCAACCGCCACGCTGCAGCGGCGTGCGGCGCAGCAGCACCTCGCGCGCGATCATCGCGGGCACGAATCCCTGCGCGAAGTGTCCGACCCGGTCATAGGGATTGCGTGCCAGGCCGAAAAGTTCCCGGGCCCAGTCGCCGAGTGGCACCAATGCATAGGTGTAGTGCCCCCCTAACATCAGGATCGAGGCGTGCACGGCAATCAACAGGTACAGCATCGGGGTCAGCGGAAACCGCTTGCGCGTGAACCACAGCAGCGGGAGCGCGATCACCACCGGGAACACCTCGAGCGCCCAGGTCGGCTGGTCGTGGGGCGCGACTCCGGACCAGACCAGGCCCAGCACGGCGATGCCGAGAAGAAACCACCAGGCCATCTCGGAACGTGCACGCAGGCTGGTGCGATCGATTTCAAGCATCGAGAAACTCCCGCAGGATCGCCGCGAACTCCGCCGTATGCAGGTCGAGGAACCCGTGCCCCCAGTCTGGCAGATCGAGGATACGGCCGTTCTTCAGCAACGGCCTGGCGCGCGGCGTGTACTCGACCAGGTCGTCGTTGGTGTTGATCACCAGCACCGGCTGCGTGACCCGGGGCAGCGTTGTGTCGTAGCGGAAGTTGAACGCGGCGCGATGTCCCCAATGCCGCACATCGCCGCCGCGCATGTGATCCGGGTA
>DAIQQI010000354.1:0-3548 GCA_036786925.1 Steroidobacteraceae bacterium | reverse complement strand
GAATGCATAACTTTAAGGAGAAGATCATGAGATTGATGAAAAGCGCGACCTTGTTAGTCGCCGCACTGGCGCTGACCGCCGGTCTGGTGTACGCAGGCAGCAATAAAGAGGACAACGAGGACAGCGAGACGACCAAACTGTTTCGCGATGCCAACCAAAGCGCCGATTACTTCAAGCGCAGCGTCGGTTATGCGGTGTTCCCGACGATCGGCAAGGGCGGCCTCGGCATCGGCGCAGCGCACGGCCAGGGCAATGTCTACGCCGGCGGCAGGCGTATCGGCAGCGTGACGATGAACCAGCTCAGCATCGGCTTTCAGGCGGGTGGCCAGGCGTACAGCCAGATCATCTTCTTCGCCAACCAGAAAGCGCTGAATGAATTCACGTCCGGCAATTATGAGTTCAGTGCCGACGTGGGTGCGATCGCAATTACCGCGTCTGCTGCGGTGAGTGCCGGAACATCCGGAACGGATGCCTCGGCAAGCGCGACCAAGCACGATGCGGCCAACGCCGGTGACTTCACCAACGGCATGGCGGTATTCACCATCGCAAAGGGCGGCCTGATGTACAACGCGACTGTCGCTGGACAGAAGTTCTCGTACAAGCAAGGTTAGGTTCGACTGGGACCGAACGACCGCGCAATGCGGTCGTTCGGTTCAGCGGCGCGGAGGCGCGGGCTATTTCGAGATTGAGCGGCGAAACATGCGCTCCATCTTCTCGCTGTTGGCATCGCAGCACGCCTGGCTGGTCTGAGCCGCAGTGGCAGCCTGGTTGGCCGTGGTCTGTGCCGCGGCAGCAGCCTGGCTGGCGGCCTGGGCGTCGGCAGCCGAGCGATCGCTCGCGGTTTTCAGGGTTGCATGGTCCGCTTCGAGGCGCGAAACCTGGGTCTTCAACGTATCAACTTCGGCCTGCAACGGCTTTATCGATTCGCAGCCCGCTGAAAGCAGCGATGCCAGTGCTAACGAAATAATGATTGGAAACTTGTTCATAAATGGTCTCTTTTACTGTCAAGGGCGGCGGATTGCCAGCCGGTTTTCAAAACCTAACGCCAATTGCGCGCCGTGGCCCGCAGTCGCGGTCCACAATTGTCGTAGGTCAATTCTGACGTCGCACGTACCAGAGGCCCGGCGTGCCGTGACTATTGATGCCGAAGGCAATGCGATTGCGCGGGCTTTGCCACAGCACCGCCAGCGGCAGGCCTTCCTGCTTGAATCCCCGGGCCATCCGGACCACGGACGACGTCGGCGGCCCGCCAACCAGTGTTCTCGCCGGGATTTCGCTCAAACGCGGGTCGGCAATGACGCAGTCAGTTGGGAGATAACACGGCGCCGGACTCGCGGCCTGCCGTGATTCGAGTTCCCAGTGGCGCAAATCTAGCGCCCTCGGGTGCGTCCTGATCTCGTCAGCCACGGCCACTGTTGTCGTCAGCATCGACAGCGCGGCAATCGCGCGTCCCAACCAGCGGTATCTGCGGCGATTGACTCCTCGAGCGGTGTGGGCAGTGCGACAACTCATACACACTACTACATCGATTCGCGGTGCTCTCCGCCAGCGGACGCGCCCGCGACCCTGTGTCAGCCCTCACTGACCCGATGCGCGGACTGTAGGCCTGCACTTACAGGGGCGGTGGCGAGCGGACGCTGCCAGCGCAGCCGCGCGCGGCCTACGCTCGAAGTCTTGGATCCAAATTACTTTTCTATAAGCAGGACATTTTTATGAATCTTCTAATCTGGTTAGTCATCGGTGGATTGGTCGGCTGGATCGCGAGTCTGATAATGAAGACCGATGGCCAACAGGGAATTATCCTCAATGTCGTGGTTGGAATCGTCGGCGCACTGGTCGCGGGTTGGTTTATCTCGCCATTGATCGGCGTATCGACGATCAACGAAGGCAATTTCAGCCTCGCGGGCCTGGTCGTATCAATTGGCGGCGCGGTGTTACTGATCGCCATCGTCAGCTTCTTTCGTCGCACTGGCGCACGTTAGCAACCCGAGCGGATGCCCGGCGCGCTACGCGCCGGGCTCCTCGGCATGAGTGTTTTCGCCGACGCTGAGGATGACTCAGTGCTCGAAATCGCGGTCCATCTGCAGAAGCTGTAAGACCGCGCCTTGCACTTTGTTCCCATCGGCTGACAGTGCATTCCAGCCGCGACCCCCAAACTGACAGTTCATACCTACCTGGAGTACATCGATGGAATTCAACGTCAACAAGAATGGTGCGGCCACGGCCGCCGATCAGCTGAGTGAGATTGTCGCCAAGGCAGAAGAACTGCTGAGCACGATGAGCAAGGCGGGCGATGCGCCGGCAGTTGAATTGCGCCAGCGGGTCCAGGCGACCATCGAGAATGCCAAGGGCAGGCTGTCGCAGTTGCAGACCCAGACGCAGGACGTGGTCAACAAGGGCATGAAAAACACCGATGAATATGTCCACAGCAATCCGTGGACCGCGATCGCGGTTGCCGCGGGTGTCGGCGCATTTGTCGGCGCTCTGGTCGCGCGTCGCGTCTAGGGAGCGTCAATGCAACCCAATCACAATCTGGTGGGCCGCGTTGCCGACCTGACCGGCGATGTCGTGCGCATGGTACAGACTCGGCTCGAGATGCTCAGTGTCGAGCTGCGGCAGGAGCGCAATGCCGTTGTGTTGCAGCTCAAGTTGGGCATGACCAGTGTGATTGCGGCCGGTGTTGCCGGAGTCAGTGCCGTCCTCTGGGCGGCACTGTCGCTGCCGCCTAACGAACGGTCCGCGGCGTTGGGTGTGTTGACATTCACGTTCATCGCAATTGCCGTCGGTACCATGCTGGCCGCGCAACAACACCGGCAACGCCAGGCGCGTCTGTTTGCAAGCCTGATCGCTCAACTCGGCCGGGATCGTTCGACATTGCAAGGCAGCGCCGAGCCAGCTGCCCAGGGGATCGACCATGAATCAACTGGCTATTCGCGCCCAAATCCTTGAGCTCGAGGCGGAGCTGCAGCGCCTCGCGCTCGGCGCCCGGCTCGACTCCAGCCGGCAACGCTCCAACTTGTCCCTGCTGCTGCTGATCATGGGCTCAGCTGCCGGCGGGTTTGTGAAGTCGCGCGGCGGTTGGCCCGTGGCTGTCATGTGGACCGCGTCGCGCCTGGCCCGCTACTGGCGCAGTCGAACGCCGCGCCTGACATGAGACTGCTCCTGACATGGTTGCTGGGCGTGCCTGCCCTGGTTGTTGCCATGGCGATTGCCAGTCAGGAAATCCGCACCAGCAGGGTGTGCTGCCGGCCGTCGGCATGCAATGGAATCCTCTCGTCAGACACGCTGACACCGTCCAGCTCGACTCCCACGGCTTGCGAGGCATCGATCCGCGCGACCTGGACCAGGTAATCGGCGCCATTGACCTTGAGGTCCATCTCAAATCCATGCCAGTGAACAGGCAGGCAGGGTTTGATACTCAATGAGTCGCCGCGCACCCGGACTCCCAGTACCGACTCGAGGATGGCCTGGTAGAACCACCCCGCCGCGCCGGTGTACCAGGTCCAGCCACCGCGGCGGGCGTGCGGCGGCATCGAATAGATGTCCGC
>DAIQQI010000067.1:0-11806 GCA_036786925.1 Steroidobacteraceae bacterium | reverse complement strand
CTGCTCACGCGGGCGGTCATTGCGATCTTGGCGCGGGCGGTCTGCCCGCTGCTGGCGGTCAGGCCGGTCGGGCCGGTCACCGGCCGGCCGCTGGTCGCGGTCCTTGTGGCGCGGCTCGCCGCTGCGCGGGCGATCGCCCCGATCCCGATTCCGGTCGCGGCCATGTCGATCACGCTCGCCATGACGATGGCGGTCGCGGTCACCCTGACGCGGACGACGATCACCGCCCGGGTGATGGTGGCTGCGCGGCGCATGACTTTGCGGAGGCGCCGGAGCGGCTTCACCGCTGCCGGCGAACACTGCCTTCAATCGCGCCCAGAAGCCCGGCCGCGGACTGGCGATGGCGGCAGGGGCCACCACCACGGTGGCCGCGTTAGCCAGCGTCTGGGGTGCGGGCGTGGCCGGCAGGAAAGTCGGCACCGCTGCCGGCTCCAGTTCCGGTTTCTGTTCGCGCGTACCGGTCGGCTCGGCGACCGGCGCAGGCGTCGGCATCTGGTAGCTGAGGCGCTTGTTTTCCGGCGCTTCCATTTCGTCGGCGCGGATGCGCCGCAGATTGTAGGCCGGCGTCACCATGTTGAGGTTCGGCACGATCACGACTTCGGTGCCGGACTTGTCTTCGAGGGTGCGCAGCGCGCTGCGTTTTTCGTTGATCAGATAGGTCGCAACGTCCACCGGCACTTCGGCGAACACCTTGGCGGTGCGCTCCTTGCGCGCTTCCTCGCCGATGAGGCGCAGTATCGCGAGTGCCATGGACTCGACCGTGCGGATGCTGCCAATGCCGCTGCAACGCGGGCACACCGAGTGACTCGAATCGCTGAGCGAGGGTCGCAGGCGCTGGCGCGACATCTCCAGCAAACCGAATCGCGACAGGCGGCCGATCTGGACACGCGCCTTGTCGAACTTCATCGCATCGCGCAGTCGATCCTCGACCGCACGCTGATTGCCAGGCTCTTCCATGTCGATAAAGTCGATGACAATGAGGCCGCCGATATCCCGCAGCCGCAGTTGTCGCGCGACTTCGTCCGCCGCTTCGAGGTTGGTATTGGTGGCCGTGGTTTCGATATCGCTGCCGCGCGTCGCGCGCGCCGAATTGATATCGATGGACACCAGCGCCTCGGTGTAATCGACGACCAGTGAGCCGCCCGATGGCAGCTGCACCTTGTGCGCGTACGCGGACTCGATCTGGCTTTCAATCTGGTAACGCGTAAACAGCGGCACGTCGTCCACGTACAGTTTCAGGCGCCGCTGCACATCGGCCGGCATGAAGCGCTGCATGTACTCCTGCGCCGTGGCAAAGGCGCTGGCTTCGTCGACCAGCACCTCGGCAACATCATCCGAGAGGTAGTCGCGCAGGCCGCGGGTCACCGCGTCGCTTTCGCGAAACACCAGGAAGGGCGCGCTGTGCGTGTCTGCGGCCTTGGCGATTTCGGTCCATTGGGTCGCAAGGTTGTCCAGGTCCCACTGCAGTTCCTGAACGCTGCGGCCGACGCCGGCCGTGCGCACGATCGCACTCATGCCTTCAGGCACGTTGAGCTGATCCATGATGGCTTTCATCTGGTCGCGTTCCTCGCCTTCGATGCGGCGCGATACGCCGCCGCCGCGGGCGTTGTTGGGCATCAGCACCAGGAAGCGGCCGGCCAGCGACATGAACGTGGTCAGGGCGGCGCCCTTGTTGCCACGCTCTTCTTTTTCGACCTGCACCAGGATTTCGCGGCCTTCCTGGATCAGTTCCCGGATGGTCGAACGCGAGGGCGAGGTGCCTTCGCGGAAATATTCCTTGGAAATTTCTTTAAGCGGCAGGAAGCCGTGCCGTTCGGCGCCGTAATCAACAAAGCAGGCTTCGAGCGACTGCTCTACGCGCGAGATCCGGCCTTTGTAGATGTTGGATTTTTTCTGTTCTTTGGACGATAGCTCGATTGAGAGATCAAACAGCTTCTGACCATCGACCAACGCGACACGCAGCTCTTCCTGCTGCGTGGCGTTGACTAACATGCGTTTCATTTACCCCATTACTCCATTGTGGGGCCGCCTGGTGTGCGTCGTTCGTGGCTAACGAGAGCCTGTGCCCGTACGACCGCTGGGTGCGGAGACGGGTGTTCAGACCAAAAGCGGGTGAGATGGGCGCGAGAAAATGCCGAGCCATTTCGGTATGGTTTTGGGCTTCTGCATGCCGCGTCGCTGCCAGTTCGCAACTGGAAAGCGCCGCTGCGCCAAAAATTCGCATTCGGGTCTACGAGCGCCGGCGCAGCAGGGAGTCTTTTGAACTCAACCGAGTGGACTCCTAGGGGCCCAGCTCAAACCTGCGGCAACGGCCAGTCGGCCTTGCTTTGATGGTTCCGCTGAACGGAACCAACTAACATGCGATAGCTTTGCTATCGCGTTCATGTGCATCACCAGAACTGAACGAATTAGGCGCAGGCCCGGGACGACAACCGGATAATATGACAAGACTGCTGCAAAAACAATGTCTTAGGATGGAATGACTGTGTCCGACGTCACATCAAACGTGAGCCCTGCGGGCGTCAGGCACGTAAAAGTCAGCGCCGACGACGCCAGCCGGCGGCTGGATAAATTCCTGCAGAACCTCTGGCCGCAGCTGCCCAGGATCCGGATTTTCCGCCTCGTGCGCCGCGGCGAGGTGCGGGTCAACGGTAAGCGGGTACAGCCGGAACACAGGCTGGTGGAGGGCGACGACATACGCGTGCCGCCGGTGCGCATCGAGGCGCCGCCAGCGCGCGAGGAATTGGCCGAGCCGCCGGCCGAACCGGCCGTGCGCCAGGCCGCCGGGGCGGCAGAGACTGCCGTTGTTTCGCCGGCAACGCAGCGGGTTGCGGCAGCGCCTGCAGCTGCCGCCAAGGCAGCGCCGCGCAGCGGCAAACGCGGCCCATCCGCGGCCGACATCGAGCGCATCCAGCGGGCGATCATTTCCGAGGACGAGCGCCTGATCGCGATCGACAAGCCGGCCGGTATCGCCGTGCATGGCGGCAGCGGTGTTAGCTTCGGCCTGATAGAGGCGTTGCGCGCCGGACGCCCGAAGGAATCCCTGGAGCTGGTGCATCGCCTGGACCGCGATACCAGCGGCGTGTTGTTAGTCGCGCGCAAGCCCGCGGTGCTGCGCAGCCTGCATGCGCTGTTGCGTGGCGACGACGAGAGCGACGGCTTCGAGAAGCGCTATCTGGCGCTCGTGCGCGGCAGCTGGCAACTGGGCATCAAGCGCATCGATGCGCCGTTGCGCACCGACCTGCGGGTCAGTGGCGAGCGTACCGTCAAGGTGATGCCGGGCGGCAAGTCGGCGCTCAGTGAATTCCGGCCGGTGCAGTTCTTCGGCAAGCGCGCAACGCTGATGGAGGTGCGTATCGAAACCGGACGCACGCACCAGATCCGGGTGCACGCGGCTTATGCAGGCCATCCGGTTGCCGGCGACGACAAGTATGGCGACCGGGAATTCAACGCGGCCATGAAACTGTTAGGCCTGAGGCGCATGTTCCTGCATGCCTCCAGCCTGTCGTTCGTCTGGCCTGACCGGGGCACGCAATACGCGGTCAGCGCGCCGCTGCCCGGGGAACTGTCGGCGGTGATCAGTCAGCTCGAGCGCGGACCTAAGACCGGTTCGCGAACCGGTCAAGCCCCGCGCTCAAGCCGATCAGGGGCAGGCCGACGAGCGCGGTCGGATCGAGCGACTCGACGCGCTCGAGGAGCGAAATCCCCAGCCCCTCGACCTTGAAACCGCCGGCGCAATCGAGCGCCGGTTCGCGTTCGGCATAGTCTGAAATCGTGTTGCTTGTTAGCTGGCGAAACACGCAGCGCGTAAGATCGCTGTGCTGGTAGAGGAAGTTGCCGGCGAGCGATACCAGGCAGACGGCGGTGTGAAAATCGGCGCTGCGCCCGGACAAGGCGCTGAGCTGAGCCTCCTGGCCACTGCGGCTGCCGGCCTTGTCGAGAATCGAGTCGCCGAGCGCACAGACCTGGTCACTGCCGATGACCAGCGCATCGGGGTGGCGCCGGGCCACCGCCTCGGCCTTGTCGCGCGCCAGCCGGGTTGCCCGGTGGCCGGGTGTCTCGCCCGCCAGGTAGGTTTCCTGGACCTCGGGTTTTTCGACCACAAAGGGCAGGCCCAGTCGGGTCAGCAGTTCGCGCCGGTAAGGGGACGTGGAAGCCAGGATCAGCGGCGGTAATTTCGCTTGTAAAACAATCATTTAACCGTGGCCCCAGGGGCTGAATTCTCTTTTGACTCCGGTGGGCGAGGTACCTATGATACGCGCCCCATGCCATCTGACTGGTCGCGTAGTTGGGAAGTCGACCGGCTGGTTGCCGGGCAGCTGAGCTTCGACGGTGAAGTTCCGCTTGCCAGCATGCCGAGGCTGCAGGACCGCATTGAGCTTGCCAGCGCCGGTTCCAGGGTGGCGCGCGCCAGGCTGAGTTTTGGCAAGGAACATGGCGCCGACGTGGCGCGGATTCGAGTCGCGGCTGAGGTGCCACTGCGCTGCGAGCGCTGCATGGGCCTCGTGAGCTGGCCGGTGCGGACCGAGGCGACGCTGGCACTGGCGGCCGATTTGTCGTCGGTCGACGCAGCGCCCGCCGGGCTGGAACCGGTGTTAGCCGAGCAGGGCCGGGTGGTGCTTCGCGACCTGGTCGAGGAAGAGTTGCTGTTAGCCCTGCCGCTGGTTGCGCGTCACGAAGACGCGGCGCAGTGTGCGGCCGGAGCTGCGGCCGCAAGTGCCGCCGAGGACGAGATTACACAGAAGCCGTTTGCGCAGCTCAAGGATCTGCTCAAGCGGCGTTAGGTTTCAGGAGAGAAGATCATGCCCGTTCAGAAAAGCCGCAAAACCCCGTCCAAGCGCGGAATGCATCGTTCACACGATGGCCTCGCCAAGCCGGCCATGTCGAAGGACCCGCAGTCCGGCGAAACGCACATGCGCCATCGCATCACCGCCGACGGTTTCTACCGTGGCAAGCGCGTGATCGAGAAGCGCAGCGACGACGACGCGGCGGGTTGACAGCTGCTGACGTTGTCAGCTCACGCGGTGCTGGCCATTCCGGCACAGCGCTTTCTGGCGCTGCCACGATGACAACCCTGGCCATCGACGCGATGAGCGGCGACATTGGCGCCGCGGCCTGCGTGCCGGGCGCGTTGCGCGCCCTGGGATCACACCCCGAGTTGCAATTGCTGCTGGTGGGCCGCACCGCGACCATCGAGCAGCAACTGGCTGCCTGCCCGAACGCCGCTGCCCTGCGCGGACGCTACCGCATCGTCGAAGCGCCGGAAGTCATCACCATGGATGACAAGCCGCGCGATGCCATCCGGCATCGCAAGCACTCCTCCATGCGCGTTGCGATCGACCTGGTGAAATCGGGCGCGGCGGCGGGAACGGTGAGCGCGGGTAATACCGGTGCGCTGACCGCGGTCGCGCATTTCGTGCTCAAGTGCCTGCCTAACGTCGAACGCGCGCCGATCATGTCCTCTTTGCCGTCCGCGCACGGCTTTACCCACATGCTCGATCTCGGAGCTAACACCCTGGCGACGCCGACGCAACTGCGGCAGTTTGCGGTGATGGGCTCGATCGTTGCCCGCGATGTCCATGGCATCGATAATCCGCGCGTCGGCCTGCTGAATATCGGCAGCGAAGAGCTCAAGGGCCATGAACTGGTGCAGCTGGCGCACGCGCAATTGCGTGCCTGCAAAGGCATTCATTACATCGGTTTTGTCGAGGGCAATGATATTTTCAACGGCCGCGCCGATGTCGTGGTGACCGACGGATTTACCGGCAACGTCGCGCTGAAATCCCTCGAGGGCCTCGCCGGCCTGATAGGCCGGCGCCTCAAGGAAGGGTTTACCGCGAACCTGGGCGCCAAGATCGCCGGCCTGGTGGCGAGCCGGGTGCTGCGTGGTGTGGCAGAATCTATGGATCCACGCCGCTATAACGGCGCGGTCATGGTGGGTCTGGGTGGCGTTGTGGTCAAGAGCCACGGTAGTGCCGATGCGCTGGCGTTTTCGCAGGCCATCGGCGTGGCGAAACTGGCGGCACAACGCGGCCTGATCCAGCACATCGCGCAAGCCGAGGAGCTCGTAGCTTGAAATATTCGCGTATCGCCGGCACCGGCCGCTTCCTGCCAGACAATGTTGTTAGCAACAAGGACCTGGAGCAGCGCATGGATACCACCGACGAGTGGATCCGTACGCGCACCGGAATCGAACGCCGGCACATCGCGCGACCCGACGAAACCACCGTGGACCTGGCCGAGCAGGCGGCGCGGCGCGCGATGGAGGCCGCGGGGGTCAGTCCGCAGGACGTCGATCTGATCGTCTTTGGCACGACCACGCCGGACCTGGTATTCCCGAATTGCGGCGCCTTGCTGCAAGCGCGCCTCGGCATCAGGCTGTGCCCTGCCTTCAGTGTCGAAGCGGCCTGCAGCGGCTTTATTTTCGCGCTGTCGATTGCCGACAAGTTCATCCGGCTGGGCGACGCCAGGTGCGCGCTGGTGGTCGGCGCCGAGACCCTGTCCCGCATCACCGACTGGAACGATCGCGGCACCGCGGTGCTGTTTGGCGACGGTGCCGGCGCCGCGGTGGTTGTGCCGTCAGCTGAGCCGGGCATCCTGTCGACCCACTTGCACACCGAGGGCTCTTACAAGGACCTGCTGTACTGTCCGGTGGGCGTGTCCAAGGGCTTTACCGAGATCGAAAATGGCCGCGCCAAGCACTCGATCGTGATGGCGGGCCGCGAGGTATTCAAGGTTGCGGTGCAGTCGCTGGGGTCCATTGTCGATGAGGCGCTGGCAGCTAACAATCTGGACAAGTCGGCGCTCGACTGGCTGGTGCCGCACCAGGCTAACATGCGCATCATCCAGGCCACCGCCAAGAAGCTCGACCTGCCGATGGACAAGGTGATTGTCACGGTGCAGGACACCGGCAATACCTCCGCGGCATCGGTGCCGATGGCGCTCGATACCGGTATCCGCGACGGCCGCATCAAGCGCGGCGATCTGCTGCTGCTGGAGGCGTTCGGCGGCGGCTTTACCTGGGGCGCGGCGCTGATCCGCTACTAGCCGGATCCTTCCAAAAGAACGCAAAAAAAAACGCCGCGTCTCCGCGGCGTTTTTTCGTCAGGCTAAAGCGCCTTATTTCGAGATCGAGCGACGGAACATGCGTTCGATCTTCTCGTTGGTCTCATTGCAGCAGGTCTGGCTGGCCTGAGCGGCAGAAGCGGCCTGGTTGGCGGTGCTCTGCGCGCTGCTGGCAGCCTGGGTCGCAGAGGCGGCGGCGCCGTTGGCAGCGTCGGCTGCCGACTTGGCGGCGGCGACCTGCGATTCCATAGCGCTGACCTTCGACTGAAGGTCGCTGATCTTGGCGTCGTAGGGCTTCATGTCGGTGCAGGCCGGCAGCAGCAGCGCCGCGGCGAGAACGGTTGCGGTCAAAGATAACTTAGTCATGATCAATCACTCCTCAAGTGGAACCACATGCAAAATCTTGCGTGCGCGACTGCAACAAAATGCGAGCCCGAACGCAATAATTTTCTGACATTATGTCTGCTAGATGCGACAAGCGGGTTGCCGGCGGCGTCACAGCACGACCGCGGACCAGTGAATCTCACGTGCAGTTTGCGCTCCGACCAGAGTCTGGTCGAGCGAATCCGGCATTTCCGCCTCGCGCTCCGACAGCGCGCGGCGACCGGCCATGATTTCCGCGCGGGACTGCGGAAAACGCGGATTGCGCTCGGGCTCGGCATACCCTTCGGGATAGAGCGGCTGCAGGGTCACCGGGTCGTACTTGTCGGTGGCACCCAGGGTATGCAGGATTTCGTGCGCGATCACCACGCTGTTAGGCCCGGCGGCAGTGCGGGCCGCATAGGCATAGACGACGCCAACCAGGCCTTTTTCCAGGCCAGACGAGTGCGGTACCGAGCTGGTCACCCCGGGGTCATGGTAGAGCACGAAGACACGCACCTGGCCGGCATGGCCGCGGCCATGCCGGCGCGCGTACAGGCGCATCTTCATGCTCCACCAGAGACGCGCCGGCGCGCTGCTGCCGGGACGCAGACGCGGGGGCAATTCCCGAACTTCGGATTGCAGGCGCACCTGCACGGGCGCGCGGCGCTGCACGCCGTAGCGCAGCGCTTCGCGCGCAAAGAAGTCTTCAAGCGGCGCAAAGCTCTGGCGGTCGAGGCCTGCGAGGTAGGCGCTGGTGGCCGGCCGGCCATCCGCGTTGATCGGAAAAATTCCGATCGTCAGGGTGTCATCCCAGTCCGCCGCCTGAAAACGATCGAGCAGCGCGCTGCCGCCTGCCGCCAGCAGGATCAACAGCAGGATCGAGATTCGCAGGCTGCGCCACATGGTGGCGCAGCATAGCGTGACGCCCCGGTTTCGCGCCGTCGCCTGACGGCAAAATCACGTACTAAAGTGTGTGTGGCGGCAGTTACTTCAGGCGCACTTCGCGCACCAGCAGGCTGCGACCGGTCCCCTGAGTGCGAAAGATGCTGACGCTGCGGACGGCGCCCAGGTCCAGTTGCCTGCCTCCGGGTGTGCGTGCCATTTCGCTGAGGGGCAGCGCGATGACTCGATGCGCGTGCGCGGCTAACAGGAATGCGGTGTTGAAGCGATTGTCGTAACTGTTAGTGTCTCCGGCATCGCGAACCGTAACGCCGATTTCCACCGCGGTGTTGTCGGGGTTTTTCAGGTCGAGCACGAGCGCGTTATAGCGGCGCCAGTCCCGGGGCCAGCCCGCAAAGGTGATACCCGGCCAGGGCTGGCCGTCATGAAACTGGATGCGCCAGTGTGGAGATATGCGCTGGATGGTCGCGGAGCGCTGTTCGATGTTGCGCAGCGCGCGCGGTGTCGCATCGCCGAGCAGCACGGGCATGGCACGCCGCGCTTCGAGTTGGGTGAGGAGCTGTTGCCAGAGTGGCCAGCAGCTGCTGACCAGCAGCGCCAATGATGCGGCGGCGGCGAGCCAGCCGGTACGGCGACGGCGCCTGCGCTGTTGCCAGGCGATGAGCGCCAGCAGACCCGCTGCCGCGCCCAGGGTGTCGGCGCGCAGATCGCTCCAGGAAGCGTCGCGACCGGTGAGCGACTGCAGGATTTCGATCGCCAGGCCCAGCGTGACCGCGAGGCCCCACGCGCAGGCCATGATGACCATGTCGGACCGCGAGGCTAACAGGCCCACGCGGCGCAGCCATAGGGCCAGCAGCGGCGCCAGGGCGGCGAAGATGACCGCGTGCGCGGCGTCTTCCAGTTCACGCCAGAGCGGGCCTGCAATCCCCGGCAGAGGTGCCAGAAACAGGGTCAGGAATATCAGCGCGGCGAGGATCCGCCAGGGAAGTCGGGGCTGCATGAAGAACTTACGATAACAGGCTTGCAACTGGATAAAATCACAGGTACTGTATTTATAACCAGAGACCGCCTGTGAGGTGCCCCGTGACAGACCTGACTCCCCGCCAAACCCAGATTCTCCGCCTGATCCAGCACGCCATCATGGAAACCGGCATGCCGCCCACCCGCGCTGAAATCGCCGCGGAGCTGGGCTTTCGCTCGCCGAATGCCGCCGAGGAACACCTGCGGGCGCTGGCCCGCAAAGGCGTCATCGCACTGATCCCGGGCGCGTCGCGCGGCATCAAGCTCATGGACACGCTGCGCGAGCAGCTGGGCCTGCCGCTGATCGGCCGCGTCGCCGCCGGCCGGCCGATGCTCGCCGAAGAACACATCGAGGCGCGTCTCAACATCGATCCGGACATCTTCAGCCCGCGCCCGCACTACCTGCTCAAGGTCAAGGGCATGTCCATGAAGGACGCCGGTATTCTCGATGGCGACCTGGTCGCCGTGCATCGCACGCCCGAGGTGCGCAACCGCCAGATCGTGGTCGCGCGGCTCGAGAACGAGGTCACCGTCAAGCGCTACAAGCAGGAAGGCACGCTGATCTGGCTGTTGCCCGAAAACCCGGATTTCGAGCCGATCCGCGTCAACGTCAAGGAAGACCCAATCATCATCGAAGGCGTGGTCGTGGGCGTGCTGCGGCGGGGCCGGGCGCAGGGCACGGGCTTGATGTAGGCGCCCGGGTTTGATGTAAACGGAGATGCAGTCATGAGCGCTCATTTTCTCGGCCTGCGCACCGTCAAATACCGCGCGCCGGATATCAAGCGGGCCCGCGACTGGTACACCGAGGTGTTAGGTTTCGGTCCGTATTTCGACGAGCCTTTCTATGTTGGGTTTTCCGTCGGCGGTTTTGAGCTGGGGCTCGACCCGGACCTCACTGAACCTGGCGTGGGCGAGGGCAGTGTTACTGTTTATTGGGGTGTCGCGAATGCCGAGGCCTCGCTGGCTCGCTTGTTAGGTCTGGGCGCGGTGGCGCGCAGTCCGGTGCAGGATGTCGGCAGCGGAATCAAAGTCGCGACGGTGTTCGATCCTTTCGGCAACGTGCTGGGCATCATCGAGAACCCGCATTTTCAGTACCAGCCGCCGCCGCAAGTGCACGCAGCGAGCAGCTAGTCCATGTCAATTTTGTCAGCAGGCGCCTGGTGTCAGGGCGCCCGGGGAGCTTTTGTCTTGAAAAAACCGACACTGAAAAAACCGCGGCTGCGTAGCTATGCCTGTCCCTGTGGGTGTGGCCGCAGTGCCTGGGCGACGCAGCCGCGGTCTTTGCGCAGTCAACCGGTACTCAGCGCCGCAGACCTGGTGCTGGTTGCAGCGCCCGTGCCGGGATCAGGTGTGTCCGGATCATGAGTGTGCCTGATCATGTCCGACCCCCACAGTATCGAGCCCGTATCCCAAAATCCGCCCCGGAATGTGCCCCAGAATCCGGATACCGCGCTGGCGAGCCTGCTGCGTATCCCCGGCCTGTGGCGCGGGCGTCAGACAGCCGCCGCTGGCGCTGACACCTGCAGCACTGGCTTTGCGGCTCTGGATGCCGCCTTGCCCGGTGGTGGCTGGCCCCGCAGTGGCCTCGTCGAAATTCTCACACCCCGGCATGGGCTGGGGGAACTGCGCTTGCTGGTGCCCTTGTTAGCTTCGCTGGCGCAGCGCACACCCGCGCGCTGGACCGCGTGGATCGCGCCGCCGTTCGAGCCGTACGCGCCGGCACTGGCGGCGCGCGGCCTGGCCATCGAGCGGCAGCTGGTGGTGCGTGCCGGCGCCGAGCTCTGGGCGCTGGAGCCGGCGCTGGGCTCGCGTGCCTGCGAAGTGGCGCTGGCCTGGACCGGTCGCACGCCGCCGGTGCGCAGCCTGCGCCGTTTGCAACTCGCGACCGAGCGTGGGCGCACCGCCGGATTTCTGTTTCGCCCGAGTCGTGCGGCCCGCCAGGCCTCGCCAGCCGTGCTGCGGCTGTCGCTGGCGCCGTTAGCCAGCGGTGCAGGGCTGAGCATCGAGCTGCTGAAAAGCCGCGGCGGTGCGCGCGGCGTGGTCGAGTTGCACTGGACGGGGGCGACATGAGCCCGCATCCCCGCATTCAGGCGACGCGCTGGGTGGAGCGCGCTGCAAGTCTCGCAACCGCAGTCCAGGCCGGGCGCAAACCTGCAACGGCCACCGAGCGTGCGCCAGGCTCCTCGCTGGTCCCCGTGTTAGCTCCATCGCCGCCAGCGACGGCTGCTGCCAGCATGCCGGAGCAGGTCTGGCTGGCCCTGCACCTGCCTGACATCGAGTTTGCCGCCTGTTATGCGGATGTGCTGCGCAGCCCGGCCACCGCGTCCGGAGTTGCAGTGCCCGGGCCTTTTACGCCGCGCGTCGTGATCGAGCGCGATGGCCGCCTGCCGCGGGTGCTGAGCGCCTGTGCCGAGGCGCGCGCCCGCGGCATCCAGCCCGGCATGCCGCTCGCGGCCGC
>DAIQQI010000353.1:0-3599 GCA_036786925.1 Steroidobacteraceae bacterium | reverse complement strand
TGTCGAAGAAACCCTGGATCTGGTCGGCGTGCAGGTCGACCGTCAGCACGCGGCCGATGCCGGCGCCGGTCATCATGTTAGCCACGAGGCGCGCGGAAATCGCCGAGCGCGTGGCGCGCGGGCGCCGGTCCTGGCGCGAATAGCCGAAGTAAGGCACCACCGCAGTGATGGTGCGCGCCGAGGCGCGGCGGCAGGCATCCGCCATGATCAGCAGTTCCATCAGGTTGTCGTTCACCGGCGGGCAGGTCGGCTGCACGATGTAGACATCGCGGCCACGCACGTTTTCGATGATCTCGACATTGACCTCGCCGTCGCTGAACTTGCCGACCGCGGCGCGGCCCAGCGGCACCATCAGGTGGCGCGCAATCTCCTGCGCCAGCAGCGGATTGGCGTTGCCGGCAAACAGCGCGAGTTGTTTCGATGATTCGACCACGACAATCCTTGCGTCCCTGATTCGTCAACTGGCTGGGGTGGAAGGATTCGAACCTCCGAATGGCGGGATCAAAACCCGCTGCCTTACCACTTGGCGACACCCCAACGTAATCTTTCTTCCAGCGGCGAGCGTGTTAGCCCACGCACCACCCAGACCTTCCATCCGCTCTGCTCCGGCACCCGCGCCGCGATGCGCTCCGCGGCTGCCGCAGAGTCGAATCGCGCAAAAATACAGGACCCCGTTCCCGTGAGCCGCGCCGGCGCATGCGACCCGAGCCAGTCGAGCGCCTCCGCCACCTGCGGAAAGCGCGCCCGCACCACCGGCTCGCAGTCGTTCCGACCGCCCGACGCCAAAAAGCCGGGTATTGTGAGTAGGGGGGAATTTCGTGTCAATTCAGGGGCCTGGAACACCGCGGCGGTGCTCACGGCGATGCCGGGATGGATGATCAGGAACCAGGACTCCGGCAGCTCCAGCGGGCTGAGCTTGTCACCGAGGCCTTCGCCGAAGGCCGTGCTGCCATGGACAAAGACCGGCACATCGGCGCCCAATTTCAGCCCAATTTCGGCGAGTTTCGCGTCTGAATAGCCGATGTTCCATACCAAGTTCAGCACTTTCAACGCAGTTGCTGCGTCCGAACTGCCGCCGCCCAGGCCCCCGCCCCAGGGAATGCGCTTCCTGATGTAAAGCCGGGCGCCGGTGGCTGCGGCCCGGTCCCCCAGACCCTCGGCCTGCGCCGTGGCCCGCAGCGCCTCGGCGGCCCGAACCGCGAGATCGGTGGCCGGCGGGATCGCCTCGGGGCCTTCCAGGCGCTGGATCCGCCCCTGCAGGTCCGGCTCGAAGGCCAGCCGATCGCAAAGGTCCACCAGCTGAAACGCAGTCTGCAGGTCGTGGTAGCCGTCGGCACGGCGACCCACGACCTGCAGGAAGAGATTGAGCTTGGCGGGCGCAGGCCACCAGACGCGGTTGTCGCCGGCGCCGCCCGCCGGCTCACTGTTAGGCGTCATCAGATTGCGCTCCAGGTATGTCTACGCGCGTTGCCCATGCCGGCGTGACTCTAGCGCGAAGTGGGAACCACACCGCATTTTTTCGCCGAAAAAGATTTACCCCGCATGTGAATACACGGTCACCTGCCTGTGAATGTCTGGTCACAACTGCAGGGCCGCTCCAGCGTTGTTATCGTGCAGGCGTCGCGTGACAAAGCGCGGAGTGAGATCTCTTATGTCGCCCTCAGCATTCAGTACCTTTTCGGCAATTGCAGAAATTTTCGTGACCGCGGGCGTGTTCTACGTCGTGTGGACCAGTTACAAGGGTCGCGAATTTCCCTGGAAACTGGCCGCAGGCGTCGCGGTGTTTGAATTCTCGGTCAACATGCTCTACATGACGACGCAGATGAAGACTCACGCCTCGGGCGGCGCACCCAGCTTCTTCTCAATTCTGGCGGCGGTGCACGGCATGCTGTCGCTGCTGATATTCGCCATGTTCGTGGTGCTGGTCTTTCTGGCCTATTTCGCGCAGCGCCGCGGCGAGAGCTATTTTCGCGATCGCCCCGCCCTGACCTGGACTTTTCTCATCCTGTGGACGCTGAGCGTCGGCTCGGGCGAAGTCTTTTATCTCATGCGGTATGCCTGAAGCGCAGTGAACGCCGCTAACCTGCAGCTGCAGCGCTGGCGCGCCCCGCTGCTCTGGATCTCCATTGGCACGCTGGCTTTTGGCGTGATCAGCGGCTCGTGGCTGTTCTTCTTTGGCGGCTTCATGCGCGAACGCGCGCTACTGGCGATCGGCCATTGGGCGCTGTGCTTCGCGCTGCTGGCGCCCTATTCGATCTACCAGTTGCGTCACTACCTGCGCAACCGCGACTGGCGCGGGCGCGTGCATTTTCGCCTCGGGCTCGCGGCATTTTTCTCGATCGCGGTCCTGTTCGTGTCCGGCCTGCCGCTGATACTCTGGCCGCCGGGCAGCGGCGGGATCTGGGGTCTGTTAGCCGACCTGGCGCATGTCATCGCCAGTTTCTTCCTGGTGATTCTCGTGGCTGCGCACCTGGTGCTGGTTACCCGGCTGACCATGGGCCGGCGCGACAGCGACAACGCCTCGGCGCCACCGGCAGCGCTCGCGATCCTTCTCGCGTTGCTGATACCCGCGCTGGTCGCGCTGGCCGCGACAGTCGCGCTGGCCCTGATTTCCTAGCCCCGGCGCGCCTGTATCGCGGGAATGGCCGCAAATCCGGCTTGCGCGGTGAGCCCCATGACGCCGGCAGCAGACCGGAAGGACTCCAGGTAGGCCGCGACCGAAGTACCAAACAGCAACGTCGCGACACCGAGTTCCACCAGCATCAGCATCCCGAAGGCAACGGCGCCCATCAAGGCGCACGCTGCAACATCGCCGCGCAAATCGAAAAGCCCGCAGCACCAGCGCGACACCAGCCAGCTGACGGTCAAAATGACGGGCGCCTCCACTAGCACGGCGATTACCGGCCCGACACGCGGCACCAGAAACAGGACACGCACCGTACCTAACAGAAAAGCGACGAAAAAAACCGCCGCCATGTAAACGCCGCCGGCCTTGACGCCAGCGCCCCAGCGGCGCCGCCGCAGTACGGCGGCGACGCTCACCGCCAGTCCCATCGATCAATGACAAGCCGCACGCGCGTCTGGCCCGCCGTCAGCGTGATCAGCCGCGGCACGCCGCTGTGCGGCTGATACTCGATGCGCCAGCCCTGCTGTTCGAGAGCGCTGAGCTGTGCCGGCTGCCCGGTGATGACCGGCGCGATCGTCTCGGTCGCCGCGTTGTCCGGCTGCGGCACACCTAACAACCAGCGGCCCAACGTCGCGACCGGCAAGGGCGCGCCGATGGCGCGTTCCAGCTCGGCGCGCGCCGCATCGCCATCGAACTGGCGCCCGTCGGTCGCTTGCAGCGCGAGCTGCGCGCCGCTGGCGGTGACGATGAGGCCTCCCGCACCTAACGGTCCGCGCAGATTGAGCTGCGACGAGTCGCCGGACTGGCGCCAGACAAACTGCGCGTTGAAGCCCTGGCCGGGTGCGGACACTGCCACGCGACCCGCGCATTCGTAGCTTTGCAACTGCTGCAACAGCGCGCGCCGCTGCGGCCATGCGGCTGCCAAACCCAGATCCGCGGCCGGCGCGGATGGCGGCAGGGTCCGGCACCCGCT
>DAIQQI010000352.1:0-3613 GCA_036786925.1 Steroidobacteraceae bacterium | reverse complement strand
GTCAGCACACGCCCGATCATCAGCTGGTCCGAGCTGCCTAACAACGATGGGATGACGAACTCGCCGACCGCCGGAATGAACACCAGCAGGCAGCCCGCGATCACGCCCGGCATCGACAGCGGCAGGGTGATGGTGAAGAACGCCTTCATCGGATGCGCGCCCAGATCCTGCGCCGCCTCGATCAACGTGAGGTCGTGCTTCTCGAGGTTCGAATACAGGGGCAGGATCATGAAGGGCAGATACGAATAGACGATGCCGATGTAGACCGCGAAACTGGTGTACATCATCGTGTACGGCCCGAGACCGAACCATGCCGCGACATTGTTGATGACACCGTCGGTCTTCAGCAGGCCGACCCAGGCATAGACACGCAACAGGAAACTGGTCCAGAACGGCAGGATGATCAGCATCAGAAACAGATTGCGCTGCGCGGGCGTCGAGCGTGAGATCGCGTAAGCCATCGGATAGCCGACTAACAGGCAAAAGAAGGTCGAGACCGCAGCCACCTTCAACGAATACAGGTAGGCGGTGTAGTAAAGGTCGTCGTTGAACAGGCCCAGGTAATTCTGCAGGTTGAGCTTGATGGTGTAGATGCCCTGCTCGACTTCCTGGATCAGGGCCGTATAGGGCGGCTGCGCGGTCGCGTATTCGGCGAACGAGATCTTGAAGACCAGCAGGAACGGCACCAGGAAAAACAGCATCAGCCAGAAGTATGGAATCGCGATGACCGCGCGCTGCCCGCTCCAGTACCTGACGACATAGGCTGACCAGCGCAGCGGACCAAAGCGCCGGAAGAAATCCATCAGCGGCGCAAGCCGGCCGGTGGCAAGGGTCTTCTTGGTCTGGCTTGCCGTGCTGTTCAAAATGACGGCCTACTGGGTCAGAACGACCGGGCTGACCGGCGCCCAGGACAGCCACACCGGCTCGTCCCAGCTGATCCGATCCGCAGCCTGCCGCTCGGTGTTAGGTATCGTGACGCGCACCAGGCGTCCGCCCGCCAGCTTGACCAGGTAGACCGACAGGTCGCCCATGTAGGCGATTTCCTTGACGGTGCCCTGCATGCAGTTCTCACGGGTGTCAGCCGGCGCGACGCGGCTCATCTCGATCTTTTCGGGGCGAATGGCTGCAAAAACCTGGGCACCCGGCGCCGCGCTGATGCCATGGTTGACGTAGATCAGCGCCGGAAATTCCGCGCAGCGTATGCGTACGTGATCCGGCTCGTCCTCGATCAGGGTGCCCTCGAACATATTGACCGAGCCGATGAAGTCGGCGACAAACTTGCTGGTCGGGTATTCGTAGATATCGGTGGGCGTGCCCACCTGCACGATTTCACCGCGATCCATGACGCCGATGCGCGTTGCCAGCGTCATGGCTTCTTCCTGGTCGTGCGTAACCACCACGAAGGTGACGCCCAGCTGCTCCTGGATGTTGATCAACTCGAACTGCGTGTACTCGCGTAGTTTCTTGTCGAGGGCGCCCAGCGGTTCATCCAGCAGCAGCAGCTTGGGCCGCTTGACCAGCGCCCGCGCCAGCGCGACGCGCTGCTTCTGCCCGCCGGACAGCTGATGCGGCTTGCGCTGCGCAAACTGCGACAGCTTGACCATCTCGAGCATTTCCGCCACCCGGCGCTCGACTTCCGCGCGCGGCAGCTTCTCCTGCTCGAGCCCGAAGGCGACATTGCCATGCACCGTCATGTGCGGGAACAGCGCATACGACTGGAACATCATGTTGACCGGCCGGTCGTAGGGCGGGATCCCTGCCATGTCCTGGCCGTCGATGAATATGCGGCCGCTGGTCGGGTTTTCGAAGCCCGCCAGCATGCGCAGCAAGGTGGTCTTGCCGCAACCCGATCCCCCTAACAAACAGAAGATTTCGCCCTTGTAGACGCTCAGCGTGACATTGTCGACCGCGACAAAATCGCCGAATTTCTTGGTGACGCCCTCGATCCGAATGTATTCCTTCGTGCGGTCGGTCGGGGGCGTCGCCATGATAGACAGGCTCTCAGCGGCCGGTCTTGAAGCGCGTCCAGGTGCGCGTCAGCTTGCGCGCAAATTTCGCTGTTTCCGGCAAATCGGGCACCAGCTTGGCCTTGACCTCCGGCGTCGGAAAGATGCCCGGATCGTTCTTCACTTCGTCGAGCACCATCGGCAGCGACGCGGCGTTGCTGCTGGCGTAACGCCGGAAATTGCTGTTGCGCGCGGCAATGTCGGCGCGCATCAGGTAATTGATCAGGATGTGCGCGTTCTTGACGTGCCTGGCCTCTTTCGGGATGGCCATCATGTCGAAAAACGCGATCGCGCCTTCCTTCGGAATGTTGTACTTGATCTTGAAGCCCTTCTTCGCTTCGTTGGCGCGGTCGCGCGCCTGCAGCACGTCGCCGTTCCAGCCCATGGCCAGGCAGATCTCGCCGTTGGCCAGGTCCTCGATGTACTTGGAGGAATGCACATAGCGCACGTAGGGGCGGATCTGCATCAGCACAGCCTCGGCGGCCGCGAGGTCTTCCGGCGCCTCGCTGTTAGGATCCTTGCCGAGCCACAGCAGCACCGTGCCAACGACCTCCGACGGCGCATCGAGGATGGTCACGCCGCAGGACTTGAACTTGGAGACGATCTCGGGCTTGTAGAACATGTCGAAGCTGTTGACCGGCGCGTCGGACATGATCGCCTTGATCTTGTCTTCGTTGTAACCGACGCCGGATGTGCCCCACAGGTAGTTGATTGAGTGCGCGTTGTCGGCGTCAAACACCGCAACCCGCTGCATCAATTCGGGGTCCATGTTCTTGAGATTGCCGAGGCGCGATTTGTCGAGCGGCTGATATACGCCCGCCTGAATCTGGCGCTGCAGGAAGGAGGCCGACGGAACCACGATGTCATAGCCGGTGTTGCCCGCCAGCAGCTTGGTCTCCAGCATTTCGTTGGAGTCGTAGACGTCGTAATTGACCTTGATGCCGGTTTCCTTGGTGAAATCCGCCAGCACGCCAAGGTCGATATAGTCCGACCAGTTGTACATGTTGACGACCTTTTCGTCGTCCGTATCGAGCGCCGGCGCAGCGGGCTGACCTGCCGTGGCAGCGGGTGCGGATCCGGCGGCTGCCGGCGCCGCCGGCTCTGCGGGCTTTTGGCCGCAGGCGGCAACAAGGATGATGCTGGCGACGGCCAGCAAGGCCGTGCGAATGGAAACGTTTTTCATGTATGAACCCCGGACTTGGATGAGTTGCTTGTCAGTCCCCAACCATCCTTATAGCGCAGCCGCTCAGACCTGAGAAGCGCCTCGCAACTCGGCGTGCAACTGATCGAGCGTCGTGTGCGCCCGGGCGACCAGCTCATCGATCTCGGCCCGGGTGATCACCAGCGGCGGTGCGGTAATCAGCGTGTCCCAGACGGCGCGCATCACCAGCCCGTTCTGCACGCACAGGTCCCGCGCCCGCGTGCCGACCGTGCCGCGCTCGGGGAAGAACTGGCGCGATGGCTTGCGGGGCACCAGTTCCAGGGCGCCAAACAGGCCGAGCGTCCGCGCCTCGCCGACCAGGGGGTGATCGGCCAGAGTCATGAACTGTTTGCGCCAATATGGTGCGGTCTCTTCCCGGATCCGGCGGACGATATCCTCGGATTTC
>DAIQQI010000351.1:0-3617 GCA_036786925.1 Steroidobacteraceae bacterium | reverse complement strand
GCGCCAGCAGCCAGTGCCCGTGCACGGCCGAATGCCAGTCGTAACAACCGTAGAAGGCCGGAGTCAGCAGGCGCGGCGGCAGTGCGTCGCGGTCACTGTTCATGTTGTGGCCGATTTTGTTAGGGTATTCCTGGTGCACGCAGGCGAGCGCCAGCGTCACGAACCGGCCGGCCGCGTCGGCCGTCACGCCGCCGGCGGGCGCCGCAACGGCGGCGGCCTGCACCTGTGGCAATTGCAGGCCAGCGGCAAGCGCCAGAATAGCGGTCCGGCGATTGCACAGGCGTTTCATCACCGCAGTCTAACGCGCTGCGCGCCAGCTGATCAAAGCTGCCACCGCCAGCAAGGCCGCACCGAAAAACAGCGCCAGACCCGGCACCGCCGGTTCCATGACCAGGCCGAAGCTGAAGGCGTTGGTGAAAATCAGCGGCCCGATGATGCCGCCAATGGCGCGCATCGAGGTAATCGCGCCCTGCAGTCGTCCCTGTTCCGACGGGCCCACTTTATGGCTCATCAGGCCCTGGATCGACGGCCCGGAAATGCCCCACAAGGCCTGGATCGGTACCGCGGCCAGGAACATCCCGCCGACCGGCGCGAGGCCGTACAGGGTAAAACCGACCACACCGGCCAGCAGCCCGGCCAGCAATGCGCCCCGCTCGCCTAACAACCGGCCGAGCGGACGCACCAGGCCGCCCTGCACGACCGCTGTGGCAAGGCCGATCGCGCCCAGCACGAAGCCGACATCGCGCGTAGTCCAGCCGTAGCGCTCGCCGCCGTACAGCACGAAGGTGCTGGGCATGACATCGTGCGAAATCGCGAACAGCAGGAAGATCGCGGACAGAACCAGCAGGCCGGGATGAGCGGACAGCAACTTGAGCGCGCCCAGCGGATTGGCCCGGAACCAGTCAACCTGCTGGGTGCGTCGTGCGGGCGCCAGCGACTCCGGCAACACGAACACGCCATAGAAAAAATTGGCCATGCACAGCGCGGCAGCGACCCAAAACGGCATCTGCAGGGAAATGCCGCCCAGCACGCCGCCCAATGCGGGTCCGGCAACGAACCCCATGCCAAATGCCGCGCCCAGCATGCCGAAACTGGCAGCGCGTTTTTCCGGCGGCGTGACGTCCGCGATATAGGCGCTGGCGGTCGAATAGCTGGCCGACGCGATGCCGGTTATGACTCGCGCCGCAAACAACCAGGCGAGCGAGGTCGCGCTGGCGATCATGATGTAGCTGATCGCAAGCCCGAAACAGGAAAAAAGGATGATCGGCCGGCGGCCGAAACGGTCCGAAAGAGCGCCTAACACCGGTGCGGCGAAAAACTGGATCGCGGCGCCGAGGAATCCCAGCACGCCGACGATGCGCGCGGCCGAGGCGGTGTTGCCGCCCTCGAACAGCTTGATCAGGTTGGGCAGCACCGGAATGATGATGCCGAGCGCCAGCACATCGAGCACCACGGTGACGAAAATGAAAATCAACGTCGAGCGTCGCGGCTCGACGAGCCCTGCCTGGGTCATGCCTGTCCCCGTCGCTTCAGTTAGTCAGGTCTTTGATCGGAACCGCTTCGATGAACGCGAGGGCGTCCACGGCGTTGCCGCCGGCGGCCTGAGCTAACAACGGCTCGCCTTTCCGCAGCTGTTGCGCCAGCTTTTGCTCGGGAAACTGCACCATGAACTTGGCGGCAGCGTCGCGCATCGCATTACCGGTGGCTGCAATCATGGGCTCGCTGGTGCCCGACATGGCGCCGCCGACGATGCTGTTGCCATAGCCGGTCAGCGTATAGGAATCGACGCGCTCGCCGGCCGGGTTGTAGACATGGATGCGGTATAGGATGGTGGCCGCGTAGTAGTTGCTGCCGGTATCGCGCGCCGTCGCGAACGAGTACTGCTCGATCCGTGGCTCAAAGATCACTGCCAGGTCTTTCGCGGCCTTGGCTTCATCCAGGCTCCGAAACTGCTGCGCGCTGGCAAAGGCCGCGTTCAGGGTGTCCATCGCAAATTTCTGGTGACCGGGACCGAGGCTGACTTCCCAGGACACGCCGCCGCGCGTTTCCAGGTGCTTGTAATCGAGCATGTCCTGCGCGACCACCACGCCGGCCTTGAGCGGCAGCTTTTGAATCAAAGCGCGTGGCAGCGTGGCAGTCGGTGCAACCTTGATGCCACCACAACTGGCCAGCAGCACGGCGGCCAGCACCAGCAGGGTCCGGCAAGCTAACAAACGGTCGGGTCGGGTCGGCATGCGCTCAGTTGCCCGTGATGCATTGGCCGTTGAAGGTAATCGCGCAGGTTTTTTCGTTGGTGATGCCGACGAAGGTGCCGTTGTTCTGCTCGCACATGGCCCTCATTAGGGCCGAAAACCGGATGTTTGTAAATGGCGCCATGTTGCCCTCGGGGAAGCCGATGGCGTGGATGCGGACCCGCCGCCGCCCCGCCTCGTCGGTCTTGTTGACCTTGGTGACACTATCGATCGCGGCCTGGATCGAGCGGCCGGTGAACTCGTCCCCCATCACATAAAGGCTGATGCGCTTGTCCGGCGCCCAATAGGTGCGGATCGCAATCTCGATGCCGTCCGAGGGATCCGAATCGCTGAACGGCTGCCAGGTTTTCATGCGCTCGACGATCTGGGCGCGCTGCCGCGGGCTGTCTGTCAGCCAGGCGCCACGGGTGCCGCCGAACATCTCCTTGCCGTTGTCGTCCAGGATCTGCAGCCCCTTGACCTTCGGATAGATGTCGAGCACTTCGCGCATGACCGTATTCGCGGTTTCCCAATGCGCGCTTTGCATGCTGCCCGAAGTGTCGACCACGAAGATGATGTACTGGCTGTCGACTGGGATGCCACCGACCGCATCAGTGCGTATGCGCCGCCGTTCGCGCGACTTGGCTAACAATTTCGCCTGCTCCGCGGACAGGCTCTGGAATTCGGCGCTCAGCGCCGATTCGACGATGTTGCTGACCGACGAGTCGCTGCGCGAGGCCTGGTACTGGCCCTGGATGCTGGTCATGTCGCCCGCCGCGCGCGCCAGATTCTGCTTCGCCTTCAGCAGCAGATCGACGCGGCCCTTCATCTGCCGATTGAGCTCGTCGGTCTCGCCGCGAATTTCAAACAACTGCTTCTGCAGATCGAGCAACTGCTGCTCCATGTTCTTGCGGCTCTTCTCGATCACCACCGGTTCGCCGAATTCCGAAATCACCAGCAGCAGGATGATCGCGCCGAAGCCGCAGCAGATGCAGTCGAGGAACGACAGGCTGAACACTTCGGTATCGCGGCGACGCAGACGGGTAGCCATGATGTCAGGGCCAGTCCCTGGAGGGCATGATGAAGGCGCCGCCAGTGCGGCGCGCCAGGCTCCAGAAGCGGTACGGCGCCTGGTTGTCGCCGATCATCGGCATCAGCACTACGTCGACCGGCGCCAGCTTGCCGTAAGCCTTGGCAGCGTCATCAAAAAACCGCAGGCGCGCCGGCGTCGCAACCAGTTTCGACAGCACCGGCGGCGTCGCGCCCTGTGTCGGCAGGCCGTCGGTGATCACGATGATCTGGTCGGCGGTCGGAATCAGGCCGCGCGATGCGGTGAACGCGTTGATCAGGCTGGTGCCGCCCTTGGGTGTCAGGTTGTCGAGCGTG